>NZ_JAKKRK010000081.1:0-12262 GCF_025654545.1 Shewanella sp. SM20
GTTCAATGCCTGTTGTGGCTAGTTGGTTTACACGCACAGCAACAGGGCTGGGATAAGCATTTTCAGGCCAATACCATTGGGCATCGAACGGTACTCTCAACGATTCGCTTGGGATTGGAGGTACTCAGGCGGCCTGATTATCAAATCACGGAGAAAGAATTGCTGGCGGCCTGGGTATTATTCGCCAATCAGTTGCTCAAATATGGCTATGCTATGGCTGATTTATGAGGGGATCCTTCAGCACTAAGCCAAGATTTTGTATTTAAACCATTTGCAGCAGGATGAGTTACGCCACTCACAATGCAAAGATTATCTTGTAACCAATGCTCACAAATGAGATTTTTACTCGCGGGTTTAGCATCAATAAAGCCTAAGTCTAGTTCTTTTTCTGAAACCATTTTTTCAATAACTAAACTATTATCAATGACTAGTTTTATTTTTACATCGGGATATTGGTTCTTAAATAATGGAATTTTTTTAGATAATACATAGTTACCAGCAGTCTTGCTGCTCCCAATGGTTAACGTCCCCTTAATGCCATGTTCAGGGAATGAAAATATATTTTCTAACTCTTTTCCCTTGGATAGCATTTCATTAGCATAAGGTAATATTATTTCTCCATGCGCATTTACAACCAAACCTCCCGCCACTCGCTCAAATAATCTGCAGCCTAAAGAGCTTTCTAATTCTTTAAGTGCCATACTTACAGCAGGCGTTGACATATGAAGTACTTTTGCCGCTTTTGAGATCTGCCTCTCAGAATGTATGGCTTTAAAGATCATCAATTGTCTTAATGTTATCCGCATCAAATGCTCCGCGAGGGGAAAATCAGTTATACTAGCAGTATAATAGTTTAAAACGATAAATAATTAACATGATAAATATCTGGTTTTTATAAAGCGGCTATGTAGCCGCTTTATCTATAGAGGTTAAAATAGATATCTTGTAGATACAAAAATGAGAGTGTCATCAAACTCAGTATGTCCTTTGGCGTCAGTATAGTCACCATCAAAATAGGAAATACCTACTCCAAAAGTCAAATCCTTTTGAGCCTTAAAATCAACGCCTACTGAATATTGACTTGCATCACTCTCTTTTAGTGTTTTTAGATCTGCTCCGGCATTTTTTGTCACTTTACCCAGCCCAGCATCATCTTTTAAATATTGAAATTTTATATCATATTTATTAATAGGAACAACCATACTTAACAGGTAGGAGTTACCTTTAATATTATCATAAATACTTGACTCAGAGCGCTGGTACATAGCCCCCAATTTTACGGATGAAATAGCAACACCACCTACCAGTCTTGTTGCCTCTAACTGGTTCAATCCATCAGCATAGGCTATTGAAATATAGTGACTATTCTTTTTAAGTGCTGCATCGCCTAGGGAAAAACTAATTGCATAATTGTTTTGTTTATCAGAAAGTTCTGGATTTTTTTGATTAAAATCCTTATCAAAAACATAACTAATACCCATAGTAACACCTGCGACCTTAGCGCTATTTAATGTTACCGAATCGCCTAATCTATCGTTACCTGCAATGATCATATTCATATCGCTTGAGGTAATATTAAATAAATCCACTTTACCTTCAGCACTTTTAAAAACGGTATCATTTCTTCCGAAAACAGCTGAACCATAGTTAGTTTTAAAACCTAAGTATGAGTTTCTCGGTTTGAAAATATTAGAATCATCGTTATCAAAGCTTTCTATCCCTGCTTCAAATTTATATAACAAGCTAAAATTATCATATACACTATACTCACCTTTAACGCCTAAATATGATGCATAATTTTCAAGGGAAAATCCATCAACTTTTTCGTTACCAGAAAGACCATTACTTGAGTTGGCCACACCAAGCCACAGTCTTCCATAAAAATCTAGTGGCTCAGATAAAGCTGGAGTTGAACAAATTAAAATAAAACTAAAACCAATATATTTAGTGTTTTTCATCGACATCACCTTTTTAGAATGTAAAAGCAATGCCATATTAGAGATTTAAGCAAACACATCTCCGCTTTAGATCACATCTAATCAACAAAAATATCGAGTTAAGCATAACTTAAAGTGTGTTAAGTTATATTTAACAATTTCAATTTATTGCTCAATGTCACTATTTAAAAAAATTAAGAAACTATCATCACGCCAAATCTTACCAAAATAAAAACTGGAGAATTGCATGAAGATAAAATACTTGAGTATTATTGTCTGTTCGATTTTAACGGCGTCATCATGGGCTGTTGATAATAAAAATGATTTAGCATCATTCCATAAAGATGTTAATGGTTGTAAAACCTGCCATACAGCACCCAATAAAGTGAGCGATAGCGAGACATTTGAAAATAAACAATGTAAATCCTGTCATGGTGATTATGGAAAACTAGCAAATCCCAAACTAGAAATTGACCCACATTCTTCACACTTAGGTGATATTAATTGTACGTCTTGTCATAAAGGACATGAACAACCAAAATTATATTGTAATGAATGTCATTCATTTAAAGGGCTCGACATGCCTTTTAATAAAGCAAAATCCAAAGAACCGTGGGACAAAGGTTGGGATAATGAAGCAATAAATAAAGCGATAGCTGCAGGTCCTAAAGAAACAACGGATGTGATTGTTGTTGGAGCCGGTAGTGCTGGGTTTAATGCTGCGATTGCAGCTAAAAAGGCTGGGGCTAACGTTATATTGCTTGATAAAGCACCATTTAGTGGTGGTAACTCTATGCTCGCCGCAGGCGGGTATAATGCTGTGGGTACAGTTCAGCAAAAAGATCATAAAGTCGATGATAAAATCGAATGGTATGTCGAAGATACAATGAAAGGCGGTCGATATGCTAACGACCCTAAATTGGTACAAATATTAGCGGAGCAATCGGCTGATGGTATTAAATGGTTAGAATCTTTAGGCGCCAATATGGATGATTTAAAACGCTCTGGCGGCGCTAGAGTCGATAGAACACATCGTCCATCTGGTGGTTTAAGTGTTGGTCCACATATTATTGATGTACTAAGAAAAGCATCGGATAAAGAAGGGGTTGATACAAGACTCAACTCCAAAGTTGTTAAACTAGTTGTTGATGATGAACAAAAAATTGTGGGTGTTGTCATCCACGGTAAACACTCTGGTCACTATATGGTTGCAGCTAAGTCGGTTGTTTTAGCCACCGGTGGTTATGGGTTTAACAAAGAAATGATTGCTTTTTATCGCCCTACATTTAAAGGCATGACAAGTTCAAATAATATCACTTCAACTGGGGATGGTATTGAACTTGCTAAAGCAGTCGGTGCAAGTATGACTGATATTGATTGGATCCAGACGCATCCAACAGTAGGAAAAGATAGCCGTATATTAATTTCAGAAACGGTTCGAGGTGTCGGGGCCATAATGGTTAATAAAGAAGGCAATCGCTTTATCAATGAATTAACAACTCGAGATAAAGCCTCCGATGCCATTCTAAAACAGCCTGAACAATATGCTTGGCTAGTATTTGATAATGAATTATATAAAAAAGCTAAAATGGTTCAGGGGTATGATCATTTAGAAATGCTTGAAAAGGCCAATACTGTTGCAGAGCTTGCAAAAATAACAGGAATGACTCCAAGTGTTTTAGACAAAACTATCACAAACTACAACCATTATTTCAAACAGGGTAAAGATGAGGCATTTAACCGTGAGCAGATGCCACTATCAATAGAAAAATCTCCTTATTATGCCGTAAAAGTTGCTCCTGGCATCCATCATACTATGGGGGGGGTTGCCATTGACACTAAAGCTGAAGTACTCGATATACAAAGCCAACCGCTTAAAGGTTTATTTGCGGCGGGAGAGGTGACTGGTGGTGTTCATGGGTATAATCGACTGGGGGGGAATGCTGTCGCTGATACCGTGATTTTCGGTAAAATCGCAGGGACAAATGCTGCTAAACATGCTCTAAATACAAAGTAACGCTAAATCAGTGAGAGACTCA
The DNA here is from genome assembly GCF_025654545.1 of Shewanella sp. SM20. NCBI lineage: Bacteria > Pseudomonadati > Pseudomonadota > Gammaproteobacteria > Alteromonadales > Shewanellaceae > Shewanella > Shewanella sp. SM20. The sequence continues at coordinate 3,977 of NZ_JAKKRK010000081.1, forward strand.
TTACTTTCTCTCACAACATCTCAAGTTTTATTCATCGTAAATATTAGCAATAAAATTATTGCTTGACTTAAAGTACTCCCCTGCTATTTTTTGAGAGGCTAATGTAGCCTCTCTTTTTTATTTGTCGGCAGCATTAGATATCAGGGATTTTGCTCACTTTTCGATGGCTTCATCTTTTTAAATAGCGCGGGAATATTGGCGAAATGTACTTACTCTTTCCATGAATCGAATAATAGACTGTAGGCGAGTCCAGCATCGCACCACTTCTTAGAGAACCAATTACAGATTTGAACGTCGGAACCTTAAGCCGGATACGCAGTAACGATTACTATCACTGAACCTACATTTCCAGCGTTTAAAATTATTACACATAGATTGATCAGCTTTAATGCTCAATAGGATTGTGTTGGTAGACTTTCCTACAGAGCATCAAAGCGGGTGAGGCTATTTGGCAGTATTATGCCGCGCAAGCCAGGCACTCAAGCGCTCTTGGGTGCCGATGACAAAGACAAAAAATGCCGGTACGAAGAATATTGCCAGCAAAGTGCCACTGAGCATGCCACCGAATACGCCAGTACCGATAGCATGCTGAGTTTCGGCGCTGGCGCCGCTCGCAAGCATTAAGGGCACCACTCCGAGAGTAAATGCCAATGACGTCATCAGAATTGGCCGTAGACGCAGGCGTGCTGCGGTCACTGCAGCATCTATCAGCGTATGGCCCTCGGCGTGCAGTTGGCGGGCGAACTCGACGATGAGGATAGCATTTTTTGCCGATAGGCCAATGATAGTGATCATTCCTACCTTGAAGAACACATCGTTAGGCAGATCACGCAACATTACTGCCGCTACCGCGCCCAGCAAACCTAGCGGTACGACCAACATCACCGAAAGTGGGATCGACCAGCTTTCGTACAACGCAGCGAGTACCAGAAATACTACCAGAGCGGACAGCAACATTAGCAACGGTGCCTGCGCCGCCGATTGGCGCTCTTGCAATGATGCCCCCGTCCACGCTACTGCGAACCCTTGTGGCAACTGCGCCACTAAGCGTTCCATCTCGGTCATCGCTGCGCCGCTGGAAACGCCTGCTGCCGCGCTCCCGGAAATACGCATAGCCGGGAAGCCCTGAAAGCGCATCATTTGCTGTGGCGACTCTTTCCATTCAGCCGTCACTACTTCCCGTAGAGGCACCATGCCACCACTTGAATTACGCACGCGCAGGCTGAGCACGTCGTCCAATTGCATTCGTGCCGTAGCGTCGGCCTGCAGTATGACCTGCTGCATACGTCCATTATTTGGGAAATCATTGACATACAGTGATCCCATGGCCGCCGAAAGTGTGCTGCTGACCGCGGCGAAGGACAGACCCATAGCCTCGGCTTTTGACCGATTGATATTCAGGCTAATGCTCTCACCGGGCGGCAGGCCATCTGGGTAGACATCGCTGACCACCTCGCTCTGCACAGCCAGTGCCAGCAATTGTGCCTGTGCAGCTATCAATGCAGCCTCGCCCCGATTGGATCTATCCTGCAGGAACAGAGTGAAACCTGAGGATGTGCCCAGCTCGTCAATGGCTGGCGGCATCATGGTCATCACTGTGCCTTCGACGTTATCAGCCATAGCTTGCTGCGCCAGTGCCGCTTCTTCGGCAGCCGTAGCACCATTACGCTGATCCCAATCTTTGAGCATAGTGAAGGCCATGGCTGCATTGGGGCCGGAGCCTGCAAAGCTAAAGCCCAGCACTACCATATTTGCATCCAGCGTTGGGCGCGATGCGACGTGCGCCTCGTAGGCTTTGACCACATCCAGCGTGCGCTCGCTGGTAGCGCCTGTGGGTAATTGGATGGAGGTCATGAAATAGCCTTGATCCTCTTCTGGTAGAAAGGACGACGGCAATTGCCCTGCAGCGATGACTAGCACCATGCAGAGTACGGCGAATGCCGCCATCATACGTCCACTGCGTCCAACCAATCGTGCTACGCGTTCACTGTAGCCTGCGGTGAGTTGTTCAAATCCACGGTTGAAGGCGCCGAAGAAACCGCCTTTTTGATGGTGATCAGCACTAACTGGGCGCAGTAGCGTGGCGCATAGTGCTGGCGTTAGGGTCAGTGCGAGGAAGGCCGAAAACAGAATAGACACCGCCATCGACAAAGTGAACTGTTGATAGATCACTCCCACTGAGCCGCTGCCGAAGGCCATGGGGATAAATACGGCGGTCAGCACTAGCGTGATACCGATCACCGCGCCGGTAATTTCCTTCATCGCCTGTGAGGTTGCCTCTTGCGGCGACAGTCCTTGGGTCGCCATCAGTCGCTCAACGTTTTCCACCACCACAATAGCATCGTCAACAATAATGCCAATGGCCAGCACCATGCCGAACATGGTCAGCGAGTTGATTGAGAAGCCTGCCAGTAACATCACCGCGAAGGTACCGAGTAGCGCTATGGGCGCGACGATAGCTGGTATAAGTGTGTAGCGCAGGTTCTGCAGGAACAGGAACATCACCATAAATACCAGCGCCATAGCTTCAAACAGGGTATAGATTACTTTTTCGATAGACACTTTGACGAAGGGAGCTGTATCGAATGGCACTGAGTAGTTCATGCCAGCAGGCATACTCAGCGCCAGTTCGGCTAGACGTTCACGTACCGCAGAAGCTGTGCGTACAGCGTTGGCTCCTGGCGAGAGCTGGATAGCAGCACTGGTCGCCGCCACACCATTCTCACGGTTAGAAAAACCATAGGACTGAGCGCCCAGCTCGACCCGAGCCACATCTGCGAGCACCAATTTTGCGCCATCGGCACCGGCACGTAGGACGATAGCAGAGAACTCCTCGGGCGTGCTGAGTTGTCCTTGCACTGTTAGGGGGACCGTCAGTCGTTGTCCCTGTAAGACAGGTTCATCACCGAGTCGCCCTGGGGCTATTTGTGCGTTTTGCTGCTCAATAGCGATAGCAAGGTCGTTCATTGTCAGGCCATAGGCGGTGAGTTTATTCGGGTCTACCCAGACGCGCATAGCCTGCTCAGCACCGAATAATTGCACGCGACCAACACCGTCGATTCGGCGCAGCTCCTCGACAATATTGCGCGCTAAATAGTCGTTTAGCGCGATTTCGTCGAATTGGCCGTTTGGAGATGTCATACCAATCATCATCAAAAAGCTTGAAGCGGCTGATTCAACCTGCAGACCGCTCTGCCGTACAACTTGAGGTAGGCGTGGTTCGACAACCTTAATACGATTTTGCACATCAACTTGGGCTAGTTCCGCATCAGTGCCCGGCTTGAATGTGGCGGTTATTTGTGCACTGCCCGAGCTGTCAACTGATGATTCGAAGTAGAGTAAGTTCTTCACTCCTGACAATTCGCGCTCGACAAGGCTTACTACAGAGTCATTAAGTGTCTGTGGCGTGGCTCCTGGATAAGCGGCATAAATGCTCACCGACACGGGTGCCACTGATGGGTAGCGGGATATGGGTAACTGTGGAATGGCGATGACGCCAATCAGTACGATAAATAAGGCTATCACCCAAGCAAATACTGGGCGGTTGATGAAAAACTGCGGCATGACGACTTCTCCAAATTCAGCGCACGACAGCGCTAAGTTGCTGATTAGCAATAGTAGGTTGCCAAGGGCGCGCGACGACCTGCGCAGTTGGGCTTAGGCGTTCGATGCCTTCAACAACTATCTGCTGACCAGCGCTTAGGCCGGATACTACGTGATAGTGACCTGCCACCAATTCATCGACCTTTATTGCCACAGGCTGCACCTTAGCCTGCTCATCAAGCACCCACACTTGGGGTTGGCCAGCTTTGCGAGTCACAGCCTGCTGAGGCACGTTCAGAGCCGTAGGATAGTAAGTTTGTGGAATGCGAGCTTTTACGTAAAGACCGGGTAACAGACGATGCTGCGGGTTATCTACCAGTACGCGCAGCAGTACATCGCCAGTACCTGCATCTACTTGAATGCCGGAAAATAAGATATGCCCTTGCATGCCAAGAGGCTCGCTACTACTGCTAAGGATCTCAACAGCCAACTCCGGGGCTCCAGAGTTGGCCTGCTGACGCATCGCCTCCAACATTGATGCTGGCAAACGTACATCAACGTACACTTGGTCGATTTGTTGGATCCTCGCCATGGGTGTGGCATCGGTGGGTGAGACCAATGCACCTTCACTCACTAATGCCTCATCTATACGTCCGGAGATGGGGGCTTCGACGCTGGCAAATTGTAGATCTAACTGACGCCGCGCCAGCGTCGCTTTGGTTTGGGCTACATCTGCGGCAGCCTGATCACGCTGGGAAATCGCATCGTCATGCATTTGTTGGCTGACGGCCTTGGTTTGTATCAAAGAGGCTAAGCGATTGGCTTCTTGACGAGCCCTAATCCATACCGCTTCGGCACGCTGTAACGCTGCCGCAGCAATATCGACATCGGCTTTAAATGGCGCTGGATTTATTTGGAACAGCACAGTGCCAGATGTTATCTCGGCGCCTTGTTCGAAGAGACGACCTTGCACTATGCCGCTAATCTGCGCGCGGATCTCAGCACTGCGAACCGCAGCGACACGACCGGGTAGATCTTCAGTCACCAATAGTTCTTCGTTCTCTAGTGTCATCACTGACACTAGAACCGGAGCAGTTGTCTCTTCATCCTGTACCGCTGAATCACAACCTACCAATCCCAACACGGCAATTCCTACAACTAACACAAAGCTTAAGTGCCGCTGTTTGATGTACATAACCTACTCTCCTCAATGTACAGCGATCTCACTAATGGCGTTTTATCAAACGCTAGAGAACTAATGCTGAATTATGACGAGTCAGTATTGCGAATTATTCGAGACATTGTGGAGAATGTATGGAGGGGATGATAAAGTTCAGCCATTTTAACGTTGGGGCAATCCATGGCTAATCTCAATGCGTCCGTAAGTTCTATGACTTCGGCACTGGTGTTAATTGCAGAGGATGAAGCAGAGATTGCCGATATCCTTATCGCTTATTTGCAGCGCAGTGGGCTGCGAACTCAACATGCTATCGATGGTATCCAAGCGCTAGCCATGCACCAAATATTTAAGCCCGATCTATTACTGCTCGATGTACAGATGCCGAATCTCGATGGCTGGAATGTACTGAATGAAATTCGCACCCGTGGTGACACGCCGGTGATCATGCTCACCGCGCTTGATCAGGATATCGATAAATTAATGGGGTTACGCCTCGGTGCTGACGACTACGTGGTTAAACCATTCAATCCCGCTGAGGTGGTGGCTAGGGTGCAGGCAGTACTGCGACGCGCCCGCACTAACACGCCTATAAATACCCAAATGTTGCGCGTCGGCCAGTTCCAAATCGACTTAGACAGCCACGAGGCTAGCGTAATCTGTAACGGTCAGCAGCAAGCACTGGATCTGACCTTGACCGAGTTCAAACTGCTCGCTTGCTTGATGCGTACACCGAAACGTGCTTTTAGCCGTGAGGAGCTGTTAATTAATTGCTTGCCTGAGGGCGATACTCAGGAACGAACGGTAGATAGCCATATCAGTAAGTTACGTAAAAAGCTTGAAGTCCTCAATATTCAAGGAGTGCCGCTCAGTGTCTGGGGGGTTGGCTATCGCTTTGGTGGTGAAGTATGAGGCAAACACCGGGTTTGCGCAGGCAAATTATCCAGTCCTTAGCGGTAATGACATTAGGCATCATTTTCCTGTCAGTGTTTGGCTCCTATGTATTCTATGCCATTGCAGTGGCCTACCTGCCAGGCAGTATATCTGAAACCTGGATGCCTTCTCAGATGGAAATGCTATGGATAGTTTGCACTATCATAGCCGCATTGGGGATTGCGCTATTTGTTGCCATTCGCCTGTCACGGCGCATTCTTACTCCTCTTAACTCTGTGGCATATAGCCTACGCGAAGTCGCCCAAGGCAAGCTCAACGCGCGTGCGCGAATGGACCAACATGCGATGGGGGAGACGGCGCAATTGGTGAGTGACTTTAATGCTATGGCCGAGCGCCTAGAGTATATGACTCGCGAGCGGGAGTTTTGGAACGCGGCAATCGCTCACGAACTTCGTACCCCTGTCACCATTCTGCGTGGTCGGTTGCAGGGGTTAGCGGAAGGTGTTTTTAGCCCCAGCAGTGAGCTCTTCGAGGGACTGTTACGCCAGGTTGAAGGCCTTAATCACCTGATCGAAGATTTACGAGTGCTGAGCCTCAATGACAGTGGTCATCTAGAGTTACAGCGGGATGAGGTCTGTTTAGCCGAGGAACTTAGTGCGGTGATTGAGACTTTCGCTGCGGTATTAGACGCTAAGGGACTCATACTAAAGCAGGAACTCGATACAAGACTTAAAGTTTACTGTGATGCTATACGAATACGGCAGGCGCTGATGGCGCTGCTGGAAAATGCACGCCAGCATGCTGATCCTGGCACTTTGACTGTACGATTTTACCGCTCGGGGGCAAGCTGTTATCTCAGCGTCGAAGATGAAGGCCCTGGTATCCCTGATGAAGCAGCAAGCTACATATTCGAGGCATTTCGCCGAATTGATCCGTCTCGCTCTCGAAAAAGTGGTGGCAGTGGGCTCGGCCTCGCAGTGGTCAAAACAATTGCTGAAGCTCACGGCGGCCACGTGGTCTGCCAGCCATCGGGCCATGGAGGAACAATATTCGTTCTTTCTTGGCCTGTTAAGGCAAGTTAAGGCTCCCCTTAACTATGTCCTGATGCTGGAATTATCTATAGGAAAGGTGACGTGCTGAGTGATTCCTGCACGTATGGCCACCGCGTCAGAGCACATTGCTGAATCGGGAAAATGCAGGGATTGTAGGTATTCCCTAGATCCCATTGGTTGTTATCCGATATTGATTACAACTAATGGGATGTTATTTTGTTTGAATACGCTCAATTTGTTGTACTTGTAGCCTTAATATCGCATTTGCGTGTAACTGTACATAAATTGTTGAGGTAATTAAAACGTGCAAAATTACATTATTTATGTTTAAATTTAGCAGGTTATGATTAAACGGTTTACTGTTATAGAGTGTCAGGGGGCGGAGGTTCGAATCTTCTCATACCGACCAAATTAGATGCATTTTGTTAGTTTGTTTTAATCATTAAAATAACCAGCAGTTAAGTAAAACAAAACCCCGTGTTAGCATTGCTATACGGGTTTTGTTTTTTTATATCTTTTCGCTGCCCATATGATTAACGCTGCTTGCGACTAAGGTTCAAGTTCGAGTGATTAGGCTGGCTTTGGCACAGCAAAAGGCAAAAGGCAAAAGGCAAAAATTTTCAAGGCGAAATCGTCAATTTCACAAATTATATGCATCCGCCATTTAGCATTTAAGACATTATTGAGTAGGACATTTACCTATGCGCGCGTTTGTTTTACGAGCAAGATCAGCACCTACTGACAGTCAGTTGTTTTTGGCTTCTGTCGGCCAAGAGGCGCATACCGAGATTTTAGCTCATACCCTGATGAACACTATTTTTGTGGCTCAGTCCCATCGAAACGATGTTGTCGTTTATTTGGTGCTAGAAAGTACCCATGATTTTTCCCGCACTATTTGCTTCGATACTCGAAATATTTGCCATATTGGTGGTTTTCACGAGCAAGCTTTGCTCACTAAAATTGCCAAAGCCTTAGATATTTCTCGGGGTATGACGAAAGAGCAAACTCGCGTTGTGGATGAGGGCATTACTGTGAGCACCATCAGTTTTGAAAAGCTGGTACAGGACCTCGCGGTGGATTATCAATTGTTTATGATGGATAAGAAGGGCACTTCAATCCGTGAGCAAGAATTTGTGGGTAATCCGTGCTTTTTGCTGACCGATCATATTCCTATGCCGAAGAAAAGTTTTAATACCTTGAAACGACTCGGTGCGCAAAAGATCAGCTTAGGGCCAAAGATGCTGTTTGCTTCCCAGTGCGTGGTATTGATCCATAATGAATTGGATATTAATCAATAGCCTCTGAGTCTTATGTATCCGTTGCTAACGCTGACTATTCCTGTGGTAACGTGTGTGTCGAGCCCCATTTTTTAATCTGTCTCTTGATCACATCTTTTGCTCAAGAGACAAGGCTAGCTGGTAACCTTCAAGGATGGTTTGCAGTTTAAACCATCCTTGCCATAACCTTTCCCAGCCCACAATTCCGCTTCGTTTGCTGTCATTCCAGCCCGCGAGTTTTCCTAATCTTAGATAAGCCCAATGCACACTGGGGACTTGTTCGGGCGGTTGGCTTTTTTCCGTCTTTAGCCATAACAACTTCCAGGCCAATGGGCTTAACAGG
>NZ_JAKKRK010000082.1:0-19670 GCF_025654545.1 Shewanella sp. SM20
TTGATGGTTCAATGCCTGTTGTGTTGATGGTTCAATGCCTGTTGTGGCTAGTTGGTTTACACGCACAGCAACAGGGCTGGGATAAGCATTTTCAGGCCAATACCATTGGGCATCGAACGGTACTCTCAACGATTCGCTTGGGATTGGAGGTACTCAGGCGGCCTGATTATCAAATCACGGAGAAAGAATTGCTGGCGGCCTGGGTATTATTCGCCAATCAGTTGCTCAAATATGGCTATGCTATGGCTGATTTATGAGGGGATCCTTCAGAGTGCGGCGTTAATGTGCCATCACAGTGAGTTGCTTTTTACCTGCTCGCGCCGCTGGGCATCCATCGCTAGCCAAGCCAAAGGCTTAACGATTAAATCTTTACCCATAGAATATGGCAAAGTGGCTTACAGCCTAGTTTGGCATAGTCAAAGCATGAAAGATCCCGCACTGCGCTGGCTTTATGAGCAAATTTTGCTTTGCAGTCGTTAAAGGTATATGGAAGGTAACACGAGATTGGTTACGCCTCGCTTTGCAAGCGTTGCGGCTAAGCGTTCAATATCGGCTTGTTTACAGCTTGGCCAATTTAGTGCTTCATCGACAACACCATGATGGTGAAAGGCATTTAACTTAACTCGCGTATCTGGGCCTAGCAGAAGTAAATAGGTCGCTAGCGCTTCTATTTCGTCCTCGTAATCCGTGATGCTCGGAATGTGCAGCAATCTCACCTCATACAGTTTTTGCTGTTTAGCCAATAACTGGATTGATTTAAACACGGCATGGTTATCACGACCAGTAATGTATCTATGGGTATCTTGCTGCCACGCTTTGAGATCCACCATAGCGCCATCTAAAAACGGCAGCAGTTTATGCCATCCCGTTAGACTTAAACTGCCATTGGTGTCGAGCATGCAAGTTAAGTGTGATAACGACTCTGTCGCTTTAATTCCTTTAAACAACGCAAGAATAAATGGCAGTTGCAGACTCGCTTCGCCGCCGCTCACGGTAATACCATTAATAAAGTGACGCTGACTATGGAGAATCGTCAGTATCTCCTCGACTGTGTAACGACTGACCTTAGGGCTCGCTTGTTTCGGGCATACGGCAATACAAGTATCGCATTGGCTACAACGCTCACTATCCCAGTGAATGCGAGGCTTATCATTGAGGTTTATTAATGTCAGCGCATTGTCAGGGCAGGTGGCGACACAATCGCCACAGGCATCGCATAAACCTATGGTATGTGGGTTATGGCAGTTTTTGCATTGATAGTTGCAGCCCTGTAAGAATAACACGAGCCTGCTGCCAGGCCCGTCGACACAGGAAAAGGGCAATAGCTGACTGACTATTGCCTGTTTATTTATGGCCTGTTCATTTAACAACACAGGGGGGAGTGCTCATGGGCGATAACGCGTGCTTGTCGTTGCAATATTCCCGTATTAACCGCAGCTTCTGCGGCTAAGCCTGTGGTATTGAGACGCGAGCCGCACTGTTTAAACGCTTCAATATCTGAGCGTTTTACCATATAGCCAGTCACGCGCATTAAATCGTTAGAGGCGACATTGGCGGTAAACTCCCTAAAACCTAACTCAAGCGCGGCTTTACACAATTGGAACATAGCTTGAGGATTGGATTTCACGGTTTCATCTATGGTCAAAATATCGCTAATCCCCGCCGTATAATACTGATGATGTTGCGCTAGGGCTTGAATATGGGCGATGGGATTCGGTTCAGTGCCATAGGGGATGCGAACGCCAGGAGTCACATCATTGTCGATACTAATACCGCCCTGTGAATGCAGTAGTGCCCGCCCATGGTAACCATGTGTGACGGGTGTGGATTTCACTATGGCATCGAGCGCAGCAGAAATACGATAGCCCAGCTGATTTGCATCTGTCTGATGACCATAGCCAGTGTGTTGATCTCGTTGAGATAACTTCGTTGCATCAGTAGCCGTGAATGTCCGCAGAATATTCACGGCTTCTGCCATGCCGTAAATACCAAACATGGGTGCAAAGCGCGATTCATCAATCAATTGCTCTTTAACTAAAAAACTGTCAAAGAAGTGTGATTCTTGATGCAAAAATGCCGAGCGCGCGTCAATGAGCTCGAAGGTGAGTGAGCAGTAATTTGGCAATACAGTATCAAAAAAATCGTTTATAGAATTGGCCTTTAACGCAACTTCTTTAAGATTAAGTCGAACTAAGGTATTGGCGCCGCCCGCTAACGGCAACGCGTTGTAGCAACTGACAATACCAAAACCGCGCTCATCAAACGCACTGGCATGCAGTGGGTAATTCGCGATATGCGGCTTACTGCACTGAGAAATATTGGTGGTCGCAAGCAACAACAATTCATCTGGCGTGACGGCGGGGTCGTACATAAAAGTCAAATTGGGGGCAACTTGTTTTAACTCGGCATCAATGCGCAGTAGGGTGCGGCAAACGATGTTATCTGTAGGGCCAATATTCACATGCATAAAGGCATCGGGCAGGGTTCTGTCGAGCATGATCCAAAATAGTTTTAATTTACGATAAAGAACTTCTGAATCCATTCCTTCAACGAAAGGCATCAAAATGTCATCCAGCTGACCTAAATACACGGGGATATTGGTCACCGATGGCACGTGATGATACAGAATCGTTAAGGCATTGATGGCTTCATCCAAGTTTTTTGCCGCTGATAACTCTAAGTATTCAGAGCCTTGTTGAAGGTAGCGGGCATAATCTGGCAACACATAGCGTGGTTTAAACGGCGCATGGCCTTCAAACATGTCGCAAATAATACCGTCATTCATCGCGGCTTTTACCTCGGGCGATATCGACATATAGGGCAAACTGGCTTCCGCTTCTAATGCTAAATAGTTGGATTTTTGCTTGGGTGAAAGCTGCGGGTTGGTGACGATTTGCACTAATTTATCTTGTAATAACATGGCTGAACATCCACAAGTTCTATGATGACCACTAATCTACTCAGTGGCGTTGGCTTTAAAAAGTGAAAATAGCCGCAGTCCTGATTAATGAAATGGAAATCCGCCGACCTAGGTCACAATTTGTGGCTTATTGCGATAACGTCGCGATGTCAAAATCGCTAGAATGTGGTTTTACGATTAAAAATAAATGCTTGAACAGTGAGACGTGGCCTTGCTTGTCATATTGGGGATATGAAACAGAGGATAATGAACTGCCAAAACTTATCGGGTGGGATGATTAAAAAATTTAACACTTGAGGCGGTAAATGAACTCTGCTGTATCCCTTTATTGCGGGAATACAGCAGAGTGAGCGGTGCAGATAAACTCAGCGGCTTAAAGCACTTTAGCAATCGATTGAGCTAAGTAATCAACGTTATCTTCACTGATCCCAGCAATACTGATGCGGCTTGAACCTACCATATAGATGCTGAATTCTTTTTGTAGGCGCGCCACTTGCTCTGGAGCCACCCCAAGGAAAGAGAACATACCTTTTTGGCGGGCGATAAAGCTAAAGTCACGGTTTACGCCGTTGGCTTTAAGTTTATTCACTAAAATGGCGCGGTTGCCGTTGATGCGATCGCGCATCACTTTCAGCTCATCAAGCCATTCTTGGGTTAATTCTGCCGATCCTAAAATCGTCTCAACAATCGCGGCACCGTGGGCAGGTGGCATAGAGTAGAGGCAGCGAACCACATAAAGCAGCACAGATTGCGCGATATTGGCGGTATTGGCATCTTTGGCAATCACAGAGCAGGAACCAATACGCTCACGGTACAAACCGAAGTTTTTCGAGCATGAGCTGCACAGGATCATATTATCGACCGCTGCCGCCATATGACGCACGCCGTAGGCATCAATATCCACGCCATCACCAAAGCCTTGGTAGGCCATGTCAATCAGTGGTGTAAAGCCTTGCTCTTTTGTCAGGGCAACCACTTTATCCCATTGCTCTGTGGTTAAATCCATTCCGCTTGGGTTATGGCAACAGGCGTGGAATAACACCACATCATCAGGACTTACTTGCGATAATGCGGCAAGCATCTCATCAAATTTCAATGATTTGCTATCGTAGTCATAGTAAGGATAGGTTTTAACAGTAATGCCAGCCGCTTCGAATAAACCGATATGGTTTGCCCAAGTTGGATCGCTTACCCATAACACAGCATTCGGGTTGCAGCGTTTGATAAAGTCACCCGCCACGCGCAGCGCGCCTGTACCACCGGGTGTCGATACAGTACGGATACGGTTAGCGATAATGGCACAGTGGCCAGTACCAAAGGCTAATTCCGTCATCAAGGTGTTGAATTGTGGTGAGCCTGTTGGGCCAATATACACTTTAGTGGTTTCGGTATCGAGACGGAATTTCTCGGCTTTTTTCACGCAGCTCAGGATCGGGGTCACGCCTGTAGGGTCTTTATAAACGCCCACACCTAAATCAACTTTTTGCGGGTGGGTGTCTTCGCGGTACTGAGTCAACAAGCCAAGGATGGGATCTGCTGGCATTGCGATGAGTGAGTTAAACATAGCTCCATCTACCTTTCTGGTTATAGTGCAAACGTGATTGTTCGTATCAGATATGCGTTATTTATCGTTTGGAGGCTAGAATAGCGCGGAAAGGTAAAGTAATTAAAGTGAAAACTGTGATTACACGCTAGTTATCTTGGCAAAAAAGCCTGCCAAAAATACGGTTAAATCATAAATTAACCGCTTAAATTTTGCGTTTTTGTTATTTTTACACTGTTCTCAGCAAATAATCTGACCAAAATGTCATTTTTCTCGAAAAAACGGTTGAATCCTTAGCGACAATCGGTAATTTTATAACGACGAAGCACCAACAAGGCCCCAATCTCCTTTTATTTGTAATCTTAACTTGACGCGCTGTAGCGTGAAGTTGCCATTTTGCGTATTCAGTCCGCGTGATCGTGATGATGACGCCCTATAGAGAAAGAAGATTTATTCATGAAGCAATTACGTCTTGAACCTGTTGTGCAAGTCCGCGGTGAAATCAATATTCCGGGCTCAAAAAGTATTTCAAATCGAGCCTTATTATTGGCCACCTTAGCCCAAGGTACGACCACGCTCACCAATCTGCTCGACTCAGATGATATCCGCCACATGTTGGCCTCCCTCAAGCAGTTAGGGATGAACTACCGTTTATCGCAAAACAATACTGTGTGTGAACTCGATGGTTTAGGTGGTGTGATTTCCTCAGCATCCGCGCAGGAATTGTTTTTAGGCAATGCGGGTACCGCAATGCGCCCCTTATGCGCCGCCTTAACCTTAGGCCAAGGTGAATTTACTCTCACGGGCGAACCACGTATGGAAGAGCGTCCGATTGGCGATTTAGTCGATGCCTTAAGGCAACTCGGTGCCAATATTGTTTATCTTAAAAATGACGGTTTCCCGCCACTGACGATTAATGCCACTGGCCTTAATGGCGGTGATGTTGAAATTGCAGGCGATTTATCGAGCCAGTTTTTAACGGCGTTGTTGATGGTTGCGCCGCTTGCTAAGGGCAGCGTCAATATCCATGTCAAAGGCGAGTTAGTCTCTAAGCCTTATATCGATATTACTATCGCCTTGATGGCGCAGTTCGGCGTTAACGTCATTAACCATGACTACGCGCGTTTTGAGATTGTTGCAGGCCAGCGTTATATATCACCGGGTAAAGTACTGGTAGAAGGCGATGCGTCATCGGCATCGTATTTCCTCGCGGCAGGGGCGATTAAGGGCGGCGAAGTCAAAGTCACGGGTGTGGGTCGTTTGAGTATTCAAGGCGATGTAAAATTTGCCGATGTGCTCGAAAAAATGGGCGCAGATATCGAGTGGGGCGATGACTATATTATTGCACGCGGCTCCCAATTAACGGCCGTCGACTTAGACATGAACCACATTCCCGATGCGGCCATGACCATTGCAACCGCAGCCTTATTTGCTAAAGGCACGACGGTTATTCGCAATATCTATAACTGGCGTATTAAAGAAACCGACCGGTTAGCGGCTATGGCAACTGAACTGCGAAAAGTGGGCGCCGAGGTTGAAGAGGGGAATGACTACATTAAAATCACCCCGCCTGCCGTGATTAACACCGCTGAAATTGATACCTACAATGATCACCGCATGGCCATGTGCTTTTCTATGCTGGCATTTGCCGATTGCGGTATCACCATCAATGATCCAGATTGTACTTCTAAAACATTCCCTGACTACTTTAAGCAGTTTGCGAGCCTGCAAGGCTAAGTCTGTTTGTTTCGTTATTGTTACAACCATCAATGTCAAGAATAGCAAGCCGTATTTGTGCGGCTTCTAATCTTCATAAAAAATCCACGGATTTTGTTTGTCTTTTATTGTACAATGCGGCGCGCTCATTTTCGGGGGCTCACTTGATGAACTCACGGATGATGGTTATTTTTTGCGGAGGAATGTATGTCTGAACGGGCTCCTGTAGTCACAATCGACGGCCCAAGTGGTGCTGGCAAAGGTACAATTAGTCAATTATTGGCTCAGCATCTAGGTTGGCAACTACTTGATAGTGGTGCCATTTACCGAGTTCTTGCGCTTGCAGCAATTCATCATAACGTTGAACTGGAAAATGAAGAGTCTATCACGTTGTTAGCGGCACATCTGGATGTGAAGTTTTTAACAGGCAATGATACCGATCCGGTTCAAGTGATATTGGAAGGTGAAGACGTCACCACCGACATTCGCACTCAAGAGTGCTCGAATGCCGCTTCAAAAGTCGCTGCCTTTCCACGGGTGAGAGAAGCCTTATTACGTCGCCAACGGGCCTTTAAAACGGCGCCAGGATTAATTGCCGATGGTCGTGACATGGGAACAGTCGTTTTCCCAAGTGCGCCGGCAAAATTATATTTAACCGCCTCAGCTGAAGAGCGTGCCCAAAGACGCTATAATCAGTTGCAGGACAAGGGCTTCGATGTTAATATCGAGCGCCTTTTAAGTGAAATTATCGAACGTGATGACCGCGATATGAATCGTCCGGTGGCTCCTTTAGTCCCCGCCGAGGACGCGCTCATTATCGATACTAGCGGTAAGGGTATTGATGAAGTGCTAGCGCTTGCGCTTAACTTTATCAACCAAAAATTATCCGGCACTAACTAAGTTAGCCCACCGGATAGGTATTCGTATTAAGGATGATACGGATAATTTGACTGACTCCACGTCTAGGACGGACAGTGGTTTAATAAAGAAAGTAACCTAAACATGACTGAATCTTTTGCTGATCTATTTGAACAATCCCTTCAAACTCTGGAATTCCGTCCAGGCTCTATCGTTCGTGGTACTGTTGTATCAATCAAAAACGGTATGGTACTGGTTGACGCGGGTCTGAAGTCTGAAAGCCCAATCCCAGCTGAACAATTCAAAAACGCTCAAGGCGTTTTAGAAATTCAAGTTGGCGATGAAGTTGACGTAGCTCTTGACTCTGTTGAAGACGGCTTCGGTGAGACTCAACTGTCTCGCGAAAAAGCGAAACGTCATGAAGCTTGGATCGTTCTGGAAAAAGCTTATGAAGATGCTGAAACTGTAATCGGTATCATCAATGGTAAAGTTAAAGGCGGTTTCACTGTTGAATTAAACGGTATCCGTGCCTTCTTACCAGGTTCTCTAGTTGACGTGCGCCCAGTTCGCGACACCGCTCACTTAGAGTACAAAGAATTAGAATTCAAAGTTATCAAGCTAGACCAGAAGCGTAACAACGTTGTTGTTTCTCGTCGTGCAGTTATCGAATCAGAAAGCAGCGCTGAGCGTGATGCACTGTTAGAAAACCTGCAAGAAGGTCAAGCAGTTAAGGGTATCGTTAAGAACCTGACTGACTACGGTGCATTCGTAGATTTAGGTGGTGTTGACGGTCTGCTACATATCACAGATATGGCGTGGAAACGTGTTAAACATCCATCAGAAATCGTCAATGTTGGCGATGAAATCAACGTTAAAGTACTGAAGTACGATCGTGAGCGCACTCGTGTGTCTCTAGGTCTGAAACAACTTGGCGAAGATCCATGGTTAGAAATCAGCAAACGCTACCCAGAAAACACACGTTTAACTGGTCGCGTTACTAACCTAACTGACTACGGTTGCTTCGTAGAAATCGAAGAAGGCGTTGAAGGTCTGGTTCACGTTTCTGAAATGGATTGGACTAACAAGAACATTCACCCATCTAAAGTGGTTAACTTAGGTGATGAAGTTGAAGTTCTGGTTCTGGACATCGATGAAGAGCGTCGTCGTATTTCTCTAGGTCTGAAACAATGTAAGACTAATCCATGGGATGACTTCGCAACTCGTTACAACAAAGGCGACAAGGTTTCTGGTAAGATCAAGTCAATCACTGACTTCGGTATCTTTATCGGTCTTGACGGTGGTATCGATGGTCTAGTTCACCTGTCTGACATTTCTTGGAACGGTACTGGCGAAGACGCAGTTTCTGAATACAAGAAAGGCGATGAAATCCATGCAGTGGTTCTGTCTGTAGATCCAGAGCGTGAGCGCATCAGCTTAGGTGTTAAGCAAACTGAAGATGATCCATTCAACGCATACTTGGCTGACAAGAAGAAAGGTACTATCGTAAACGGTACTGTTTCTGCTGTTGATGCTAAAGGTGTGACTGTTGAACTGGCTGACACTGTTGAAGGTTACATCCGTGTAGCTGACATTTCACGTGAGCGTATCGAAGATGCATCTACTGTCTATAATGTAGGTGATGCAATCGAAGCTAAGTTCATGGGTGTTGACCGTAAGAACCGCTCTATCAGCCTGTCAATCAAAGCGAAAGACGAAGCTGAAGAGAAAGAAGTAATGGCGACTCTGAACAAACAAGATGACGCTGTTATTAGTAATGCAATGGCTGAAGCGTTTAAAGCAGCTCGTAAATAATCGCCTGTTGTTTGGGGAGACATCTCTCCCCATTAGGCGACTGTGTTTGGCTTGATAATAGGGGATAGCTAGGATGACGAAATCTGAACTTATCGAAAAACTCGCCACCAGGCAGTCGCAGCTGTCGGCGAAAGAGGTTGAAGGCGCAATCAAAGAAATGTTGGAGCAAATGGCAACAACATTAGAAAGCGGTGATCGTATTGAGATCCGTGGCTTTGGTAGTTTCTCGCTTCACTATCGTGCACCGCGGACTGGCCGTAATCCAAAGACTGGTTCATCAGTCGATTTGGAAGGTAAATACGTCCCGCACTTTAAGCCAGGCAAAGAACTGCGCGAGCGTGTTGACGCCGTTAATGTGTGATTGACCGCATAGTAAAAAGCCTCCGTTAGGAGGCTTTTTTGTATCTATTGCAAGGCAATGCTGGTCAGCTTAGTAAATTTCTTGGATAATCATTAAATTGAAACGCGTTTAGGGAGTGCAGCGTGAAATCATTTGTAGCAACTGTGCTTGTGGCACTGTTATTTATTCTGGCGTTGATTTTTGGCGCGCGCAACGAACAAGTGGTGACCATCAGCTATTTTGTCGCACAGGGTGAATATCGTTTACCTGTTGTCTTAGCGATTGTCTTTTTTGCTGGTTTTATTTTGAGTTGGTTATTTGCTAGCTACTATATTGTTCGCTTGAAATTAAGTTTAGCGGCAACTAAAAAGAAACTAAATCAAGTGATCGCTAAAATCCCTCAGGATGTAGACGCCTAATATGCTTGAGATCCTCTTTCTGTTGCTTCCCATTGCTGCCGCCTATGGTTGGTATATGGGGCGACGGAGCATAAGGCAGAATCAAAGTAATCAACGTAAACAATTGAGCCGGGATTATTTTACTGGCCTCAATTTCTTACTGTCGAACGAATCGGATAAAGCCGTCGATTTGTTTATCAGTATGCTAGATGTTGACGATGAAACCATCGATACCCATCTGTCACTCGGTTCGCTGTTCCGTAAGCGAGGCGAGGTCGACCGCTCTATTCGTATCCATCAAAATTTAATCGCGCGGCCTACATTAACCAATGAGCAGCGTGACATCGCTATGATGGAGCTGGGTAAAGATTATCTAGCAGCAGGTTTTTACGACAGAGCTGAAGAAATCTTTATTAACTTGGTCAGCCAAGACGATCACAGTGAAGAATCTGAAACACAGCTTATTGCTATTTATCAGGTGATTAAAGAGTGGCAGAAAGCCATTGATATCACTAAGCGTTTGAGTCGTAAGCGTCAGCAAGTTTTAAAGCCGTTAACGGCACATTTCTATTGCCAATTAGCCGATGAAGCCAGTGATGATGCGCAGAAAATTAAACTGCTACAGCAAGCGCTGAAGCAAGATCCTCAATGCGGTCGTGCATTATTGACCCTAGCGAAAAAATTCCTCGATATTCAAGATTATGCCCAGTGTAAGCAAATGCTGCTGCAACTAAAAAAAGCCGATATCGAGCTTTTTGCCGATGCAATCCCCACAGCTAAACAAGTTTATCGCGACACGCAAGATAAAGAAGGCTTCCAAGAGTTACTCGCAGGGGCCATGGCCGATGGTGCGGGTGCATCAGTGGTTGTCGCCTTAGCGCAGCACATGATAAGTCTTGATGAGATTAAAGCGGCAGAGACCATTGTGCTCGATGCGTTATATCGCCATCCGACCATGAAAGGTTTTCAGCACTTGATGCAGATGCATTTGCGCCAAGCCGAAGAAGGGCAAGCTAAGCAAAGTTTAACTATGCTGGAGCAGCTCGTTGAACAACAAATTAAATTCCGTCCGAGTTACCGTTGTAAGGAGTGTGGTTTTCCTTCCCATGCGCTTTACTGGCATTGTCCTTCCTGTAAAAACTGGGGCAGCATTAAACGGATCCGAGGCCTAGACGGCGAATAATCTATTAGAAGAATACACAGTTTGTGTAACCCAGTTGGAGAGATGATGACGATTAAACCTATCCTCGTAGCGCTTGATTTCGATAATAAAAACCATGCTTTACAACTGATAGAAAAACTCGATCCCAACATGTGCCGCCTTAAAGTCGGCAAAGAAATGTTTACCTTGTTTGGCCCGCAACTGGTGAAAGATATCCATGATCGTGGTTTTGATTTATTCCTTGATTTGAAATTTCACGATATTCCCAATACTGTCGCCAAAGCCGTGGCCGCAGCCGCAGAGCTGGGCGTATGGATGACGAACGTACATGCCAGTGGTGGCTTAGCCATGATGGAAGCGGCTAAAAAAGCATTACTGCCATACGGCGATAAAGCGCCTATGCTGATCGCGGTCACGGTATTAACCTCGATGAGTGATGACGATCTTAAATTACTCGGCATCAATGTTCCTGCGTTTGAGCATGTGCAACGTTTGGCGAAGCTCACGCAGCAAGCGGGACTCGATGGCGTGGTGTGTTCCGCCCAAGAAGCGACAGCCTTGAAATCACTGTTAGGTCATGATTTCAAGCTCGTGACGCCGGGGATCCGCCCAGTTGGCAGTGATGCTGGCGATCAACACCGCGTGATGACTCCACCTCAAGCGATAGCAGCGGGTTCTGATTACTTAGTGATTGGCCGCCCAATCACCAAAGCTGCCGATCCGTTAGCGGCATTGCAAGCGATTCACCAATCATTGGCATAGACGCCACACTAGCCGTCTAAAGCGCGGTTTGAAAGTCGTTTGACCGTCGTTTAAATAAAAAAGGCTTGGAATCGCTTGTTGGTATCCTTGATATGATTGATAAAAATTGAAATAGTATGTTGAATTACAAAGTAAAATACTTAATCACACCCTGAGTGCATATCTCACTGTTCACGGAGAACGCCCATGTTTAATGCTACGATGTTTAACTATCAAGGTAAAAATGTTGTCGTTGTCGGAGGAACCAGTGGGATAAATCTCGCGATTGCCATTGCGTTCGCACAGGCTGGCGCAAATGTGGCCGTTGCGAGCCGCAGTCAAGATAAAATTGATGCCGCGGTATTGCAGTTGCAACAGGCCAATCCTGACGGTATTCATTTGGGTGTGAGTTTTGATGTGCGCGATCTTAGCGCCCTTGAAGTCGGTTTTGATAAAATCGCTTCTGAGTTTGGTTTTATCGATGTGTTGGTCAGCGGCGCGGCGGGGATCCTTTGCTGCGTCGCCCCAATGGCAATATTATCCAGATTTCGGCGCCGCAGGCTTCGATCGCTATGCCAATGCAAGTGCATGTTTGTGCGGCTAAAGCGGGTGTGGATATGCTGACGCGAACTTTAGCGTTAGAGTGGGGCTGTGAGGGGCTGAGAATTAATTCGATTATGCCTGGCCCCATCGCCAATACTGAAGGTTTTAATCGCCTTGCACCCAGCGCCGCATTACAGCAAAAGGTTGCCCAATCCGTTCCGCTAAAACGTAACGGCGCAGGTCAGGATATCGCCAATGCCGCGCTATTCTTAGGCTCTGAATTAGCTTCCTATATTACGGGAGTTGTGTTGCCGGTTGATGGCGGTTGGTCACTTGGCGGCGCCAGTATAGCGATGACAGAGCTTGGCGAACTGGCCGCAAAAATGTAGTTTGGTTTTAGATTATTGATATTCAAAATCGAGAACTTTGATTTTATAGAAATTAAGTAGGTAATGATCCATGGCTAATGCATTACAAGAGCAGCTACTCAAAGCAGGGCTTGCCAGTAAACAAAAGGTTCGCGACGTTAAGACTCAAAAACGCCGTGACAAAAAATCACGAGTTGATGATGGCTCAAGTGCTTTTAAGCAAGAAGTGGCCGAGCAAAAACGGTTGCAGGCGCAAAAAGATAAAGTGCTAAATGAGCAACGTTTTGCAGAGGCATCTGAGCGTGGACAGGTGCGCGGTTTAATCACAGAGTTCACTAAGTCTGCGATTAAGATCCCAGCTTATGCTGAAGTGAAATTTAACTATACTCTTGATAATAAAATTTATTCTTTATACATAGATGAAAAACTGCAGGCAGAATTGCTTAAAGGGCAGTTAGGCATAGTGCGTTACGAAGATAAGAGTTACTTAGTACCACATAAGTTAGCCGAGCGAGTTAAACTGCTGGTGCCGCAGTGGTGTGGTTATCTGTGGCAACAGGATGAATCTAAAGCTGTGGTCGTTGAAGATGATCCCTATGCAGATTACGCAATTCCTGATGATTTAATGTGGTAATTGTCACAAGCCTGTGAGCTAACGCTGCGACAACCCTGTGTTAAAGCTTATAAAATAGAGACCCTTAAGTTCAAGCTTAAGGGTTTTTTTATGGGTTAAATTTATACTTAGCTCGCACACTCGCATACTTTTATATTATTCACAGCTGTATTTGTAATGAGATTGTTTTCTACAGTGAACTGGTATAAATTAAAACAACTGTTTTAATCCTACGTTTAAGAGTCTACCAATGAATCCTTACCAAGCCCCGTTGACGGATATGCGTTTCCTACTGGAACAGGTATTTGATGCCCCAAACACTTGGGCACAATTGCCTGAGATTGCTGAAATGGTCGATATCGACACGGCCAATGCTATTTTGGAAGAAGCAGCCAAGATCAGCTGTGAGTTGATCCATCCGCTGAACCGGACGGGCGATGAGCAGGGCGTGTTGCATCAAGACAATCAAGTGATTACCCCTGATGGCTATAAAGCCGTTTATGAGCAGTATTCCCAGGGCGGTTGGATTGGTTTGTGTGGCGATCCTGAATTTGGTGGCATGGGGATGCCGAAGATGCTGGGGATCTTAGTCGACGAAATGGCTTACAGTGCTTGTAATGCGTTTACACTTTATGGCTCGTTAACCGCGGGGGCGGCTTTATGTATCAATGCCCACGGCAGCGAAGAATTGAAACAAGCTTATTTGCCTAAGTTATATTCCGGCGAATGGGCGGGTGCTATGGATATGACGGAGCCGCAAGCGGGTTCTGATCTGCGTAATATTCGCACTCGAGCTTTACCGCAGGATGATGGTAGTTATGCCATCACGGGCAGCAAGATTTTTATCACGGGTGGCGATCATGATTTAACTGAAAACGTCATCCACTTAGTGCTTGCTAAGCTACCGGATAGCAAAGGGATTTCACTCTTCCTTGTACCTAAAATATCGGTAAATACCGATGGCAGCTTAGCCAATGCCAATGGTGTATCAGTGGGGTCTATCGAGCATAAGATGGGCCTTAAAGGTTCTGCGACCTGTGTGATGAACTTTGAGAATGCCCAAGGCTTCTTGATTGGTGAGCCTAATCGTGGCCTCGTATGCATGTTCACTATGATGAACTATGAGCGTTTAGCGATAGGTATTCAAGGGCTTGGCAGTGCGCAGGCGGCGTACCAGATGGCGGCCGATTATGCTAAAGAGCGTAATCAAGGCATCGCCGCTGGCGGCTCTCCGACGGGCAGTGATTCTGATCCCATTATTGTCCATGGCGATGTGCGCCGTATGTTGTTGACCATTCGTGCGATGACAGAAGCGGGCCGTGCTTTGTCTGTGTTTACAGGACAACAGCTGGATTTAGCAAAATATGCCCAAGATGAGGTTAAGGCTAAAGCGGCGCGTTATGTGGGTTTGTTAACGCCAGTGGCGAAAGCATTTTTAACCGATCGGGGTCTAGATGCGACTATCATGGCGCAACAAGTCTTTGGTGGACATGGTTATATTCGTGAAACAGGTATTGAGCAATTAGTTCGTGATACCCGTATCGCTCAGATTTATGAAGGCACCAATGGCATTCAAGCCATCGATTTCCTCGGTCGTAAAGTCACTGGCGATAACTTAGCCGCATTAAATGAATTTGTGGCTGACTTGAAGGCACAAATGCGCGCATTTACTCACGTTGATGCGGTGAAAGTGGCGGCAGTATGCGCACGTTTAGATGCCTTGGTCATCGTTGCCGAGTCAGTTAATGATCGCAAAGTGGCTCAGCCTGCACTTATTAATGCGTGTGCGGTCGACTTTTTAGATGCCTTTGGTTACACCCTGTATGGTTTCTACTGGTTGGCTATGGTCGATAAGGTCGCGGATCATGAAGATAAAGCTTTCGCCGAGCAGAAAGTCTATTTGGCTAAGTTCTATTTTGATAAGTTATTGCCAAAAGCGGATTACCATATCGCTCAAGTCAGAGCTGGTGATGCGACGACTATGGCGATGCCTGCGGAGTTGTTTTAACAAGGCTTCGGTATATTCGTTTAGATAAAAACTGAAAAAGCACTGATGATTCAGTGCTTTTTTGTGCAAGTTTTTTACTCTGTAGCAGTTAATTAATGACTCTAGTGAGCCGCAGTATTCACAGTCGCAGTGGTTGATGACGGTTGCAGCACTGAAATCAATTGTTTAAGAAACTCGGCATTGAATGAGGGGTTATGCTGATTTTTCAATTCAGGACTCATGCCATTCTCAAGGATTACAAACAGGGTATCGTTATGCTGGGGCAAACGGATAAAGCCCGCTAAATTAGACACGCCTTGCATCGAGCCTGTTTTAGCAAAAATTTGCTGTTTAAGCGGCGGCTTGTTGTAGCCCATACGATATCTTAAGGTGCCGCTGATCCCCGCCTGTGGCAGACTCGTGATTAACGGACTAAAGCGGCTATCTTGGTGGATTAGCGCCAACACCGCGGCTAACTGCTTGGCGTTGAGTAAGTTATAGCGTGACAATCCTGAACCATCCACAATATTGGCGTTACTCAAATCTATGCCTAAATTCGTTAAAATTCGCTGCATAGCAGCGGCACCATTGGTAAAGCTGCCTTGGGTCTTAAAATAACTTTTACCAAGTTGCTTAAAAAGGCTATCGGCAATCAAATTATCTGACTTGAGCAGCATAGTTTCGAGCAGCTCAGGTAAGGGCGCAGAGCTATGGCTGGCAATTAGTTTTGCCTTTTGGGGTAAGCTAGTGCCGAGTTGTACTTTACCCGCAAGAGACATCTCGCCTTTAAGTAGGGAGGTGAGGTTATCTTGGGCAAATTTGAACGGATCGCTGACCGCAATCGCCAGTGGTATCGCCTCACCGCCAGGGTAACAGCCGCGTAAATGGTAGTTATTTTGACCTAATCTGACCATATCAAGTTGGCAAAATTCGCGGTTCGCCTTTTGATCAAACACCGCATCGCTGCTGATTTTGACTCCATAACTCCCCGCGCGCAGACTTACCTGTGAAGGTTTGCTGGTAGAGCTGGGGCTAAACTGACCATAGACGCAGTTCTGATTGATAATATAACTCGACACTGGCGCGGCAAAACAAATGCCCAAATCATCCCAAACCCAACCCGGAGCTTGCAATTGTTCCTGCTTATCGCCGAGCAAATACAGATGTCCATCAATGCGATTAATGCCTTGTTTTACGAGATTGGCAAAAATGGCCTTGAGATCGGCTTGAGTCAGCGTGGGATCGCCACTAAAACGCAGATAAGCACTGCCTGCGATATGGCCTTTGCGTATTGGTGCATCTGTCCATAATTGTGTGACATAACGAAAATCAGGTCCAAGCTGAGCCATAGCACTGACTGCCGTGAGCAGCTTTTGGGTACTGGCTGGAATAAACAAGGTCTCAGCTTGTTGGCTATAGATCACTTGATTGTTCGACATATTCATTGCCAGTAAGGCGATTTGTGAATGTCGAGGGCTGATCTTACTGATTGCTTGGCTAAGCGAAGTGGTTTGAGCACTTATCGGCCTAGAATCATGTTGCTCTGCATAGGCCATATTATGACTTGCGGCTAGGAGTAGGCCGGCATATAGAGTGGTTTTCAGTAACGTTTCCATGTTAGCTATTGGCCATTTTTATCAAAACATCATTAAGATTAGGTTGGTATTGTGTGCGGTTAATCCTCACTGCTGCCGTCATCCTTTTCCATCAAGCGATATAAACGTAGGGTAACAAACAATACTAGCCCAATAAACAACGGCAGGATGAGTAACCCTAACTGGGTTTTAAAATGGAAAATACCCCAAGCAAACAGCAATGTCAGTGCTAACGTCAGCAGAATTTTTTTGTTCATAGTTCTTAATCTTGTATCGTGTGGTCTAATCGCAAATAGGCGGTTTAGTTTACGCTAAATCACTGGATTCGGGGTGAATGAAATGGGTTTGAAGATTATTTTGTGATTTGGCAGACATTTTGGGTGCAGTTTAGTGAAATTTGGACTGATTTGTAGCGTTAAGAATCACCCTATTTAGGGGCGAAATATTGTGTGGACGGGCAAATAATGCCGAGAATACTCGCCGTAAAATGCGATTTCAAGCAAGGATAAATGAAGAAGATTTTTAGGTAAATCGGTGCACTGAAGTGGAATAAAATCGCGTGAGGTCAAATTACCAGCAAAACCGTTAGGTTTAACAAGACTTTTGGGAGAAAAGTCTTGCCGAGACGAGGTGAAGTCGGTAATTTCTACCCCTTACGATTTTAGGTTCTTAGGTAACAACTAAACCATGCCACATATTAGTATGCGCGGCTTACCACAAGCGGTCGTTGCAGCGTTCAGCCAAACATTACTGCAGTCATTGGCGGATATATGTAAAGGTAATGCAGAGAGTTTCACATTAGATTGGATCCCAAGCATCAGTTTTCGAAATGGAAAAATTGATCAACGCTTTGTCCAAGTTGAGTTACTCTGGTTCCCTAAGGACCCTGATATACATCTTAAAGTAGAACAAACGATCAGGTTGGCAGTGACAGAGGCCTATCCAGAGTTAACACATATTGCTGTGATGTTTTTATCACTGAACCCCAGCGCTTCCTATCGGGGTGGTCAGCATGTTTAAAGGAGGATGCCTTGCTAGATAAGCTTGGTGGAATAGCCGTTCAACCCGAGGCTTTAACGTGGTTGCTCACGCCATGCCGTTTCAAGGCAGAATTACTCGCTCGTATTGCGAGCGCCAAGCACAGTATTTATATTGCGGCGCTGTATTTAGAAGATGACGAAGCGGGTCGTGAGATATTACAAGCCCTCATGGATGCCAAAGCGGCAAATCCAACGCTTGATATCAAAGTGTTAGTCGATTTTCACCGTGCGAGACGTGGCTTGATTGGCCATAAAGGTGATAGCGGCAACTATTTGATGTACCGTAGAGTTATGGCTGAAGCCGAACATCCCATCGATATCTTAGGTGTACCCGTCAAATCCCGTGAATTTATGGGTGTGTTGCATCTTAAGGGATTTATTATCGATGATGCCGTGATTTATAGCGGTGCCAGTCTCAATAATATCTATTTGCAACAACACGATAAGTACCGTTTCGATCGTTATCACTTGATTGAGTCTGCCGAATTAGCGCGCAGTATGCGCGCGATGATCCAGAAAAATATCATTTCTGATCCAGCTGTGTGTTCATTAACGCAAGATGCCGAGCAAGAAGTGCTACCACCAAAGACGGATATGCGTAGCTTTAAGCTGAGACTGTCTGATGCTGAGTATCAGTTTAAGGAGACCCGTGATGGCAATCGCATCACGCCGTTACTTGGGCTAGGACGCAAGAAAAACTTGCTCAATAAAGTGGTTGTCGCCTTGGTGGAAGAGTCAAAAGACTCGCTGTTTATTTGCACGCCCTATTTCAATCCGCCGTACATTTTAGTGCGCGCTTTAGCTAAGCATTTACGCAATGGCAAACGTATCGATATCGTTGTGGGCGACAAGACGGCTAACGATTTTTATATTCCGCCTGAGCAGGATTTCTCGACCATAGGTGCCTTGCCCTATATGTATGAGCAATCATTGCGTAAGTTCGCTAAACGCCAACAGTGGGCGATTGATAATGGTCAGTTGAATATCCATCTGTGGAAACACGGCATCAACAGTTATCACCTCAAGGGCATCAGTGCTGACGGTAATAAGCATTTGATCACAGGCTCTAATCTGAATCCAAGAGCTTGGGCGCTGGATCTTGAGAATGGTTTGTTGATCCAAGATGAAATTGGCTGCTGGAAAGCCCAGTTTGAAGCCGAGCAGGCACATATTCTGGAACACACACAGCGGTTATATCACTACAGCCAAGTGGATACTTTACAGAGCTATCCTGCGCCAGTGAAGAAGATCATGACTAGAATTCGTCGCCTTAAAGCTGATTTTTTACTGCGTCGCATTCTGTAACGATTAAAGCTATCGAAGCTATAAATTAATCGGTATTTTTTATTTATTACAGTGTGTTATCGATTTAAAAAGCCCACAACAATGTGGGCTTTTTATTGACTGACGGTAATAGATTTAGCTTAAACCAAGAATTGTCGCTTCAAATCGTATGCATTAAATCTGTGGCATTAAATTCTGGTGAGTATCATTTTGATCTTTGGCGTAATACAGAGACAGAATCACTAAAACTACCATTACAGCACTCAATAAACCTATGCTTAACTGGCCGCCCATAGGCACTAAAGACATAGTTAATGCGGCAAGTCCGGCACCAAAATTTTGTAATCCCCCCAGTAATGCGCCCGCAATCCCCGCCTGACGTGGAAATGGTTCTAACGCAGCAGATGTTAGGGTAGGGAACAGCATGCCTGCGCCACTGAAGAATAAAATCGATCCAATAAGTAAACTCCAGCCAACCACTAAATTAAAAAGACCTGGGATCAACATAAATAATGCGCCAGCACCGTAAGCGTCCATTTTAGGACGTATTGACGCCTTATAGATTTCGGCCAAGCATCCTGGCTAGATGTCTTTCATGATCTGCACCAGTCCTGGTGGGATTTTCCACTGGCGGTTATCATCGCTGACCACCATCACTGATTTCTTGTTGATTTTGATAACCACCCCGAACACTTGGCCTTCTTTGGCCTTGAAGTGGACTTTTTGGCCTAAACGTAGCTGGCTTAGAAC
>NZ_JAKKRK010000083.1:0-19262 GCF_025654545.1 Shewanella sp. SM20
GTCATGCCAATGGCATTGCCCGGTAGCTACGTTCGGAATCGATAACCGCTGAAAGCATCTAAGCGGGAAGCGAGCCCTAAGATGAGTCATCCCTAGGAATTTAATTCCTCTAAAGAGCCGTTCGAGACTAGGACGTTGATAGGCATGGTGTGTAAGCGTTGTGAGGCGTTGAGCTAACATGTACTAATGACTCGAGAGGCTTAACCATACAACCCAGATGGGTTTTACAAAGAAGCCTTAGACAGAATAYMGAYACTTGATAAAGTTTGAACTCAAACAAAGCAAATCAGCTTTCCGAATTATTATTAGCGTGAGCCAGAGATGGACACGGTAATAAACAGAATTTGCTTGGTGACAATAGCCTTGTGGAACCACCTGATCCCATCCCGAACTCAGAAGTGAAACGCAAACGCGCCGATGGTAGTGTGGGGTCTCCCCATGTGAGAGTAGGTCATCGCCAAGCATCCAAATAAACAAAAAAGCCCTAGCCTAAACCGCTAGGGCTTTTTTGTTTATACGCTTCGCAAAAACTTATCTCGATGTCGGTCAATAAATGTTCCTCCAATATTGACACTTCCACCATCCATGGCAGTCGCCCGCCGCTAAGCGGACTCCCCAGCTACGAAGACAAGCTTCTTCGCGTTCAATCATGCTAAATACTCCGTATTTATAGCGCTATGATTTCACCCCCATGTGAGAGTAGGTCATCGCCAAGCGCCTAATTATCTCATTGAGATGTAACCAAGCCAGCTGAATAAGCTGGCTTTTTTACGTCTGCAATTCACATGTTTTAGCGTTTTTGAAACCGTTTCATTGTTTGAAATAACATTAAGTTGTGAAGTGGAAATGGTTTACTGAACGCTTTCTTAATGAGCTTAAGTTTTACTAAGTTCTCATTTTATGAACTGTAATAGAGCCGCCAGTTCATAGTGACACTAAGCTGGCGGTTTGAAATAGATAGCTGAAGCAATGTTGATGGTTAGAGGACAAATACCCTCTTCAACGCTTGCGTGCTCTATGCATCACTCTTTGTTGATTTTGGCTTTGAAGCTGGCTTTGGTATTGTCGTTAGCTTGTTTGTACCAGTAATCCAGCATTTGACTGATTTCAGCTTGGCTAGGTGTCGTAGTAGGTGTGATTTGCTGAGCTTTGTCATTGTTCGCTGCGACTGCTGACGACATAACTGCTGGCGCGATCAAGCTCGTGGATGTGGCTGCTGATGTTTGGTGTATTTGCGGCTGGCTTGCCAATACTGGTGCAATGGCGTCGGTTGCTTGCGTTGTTGCGGTATTCATAGTGAGATTTAATGAAGCCGGATGATTACTAAGGTTGTACTGCAGTATCTCGTGTTCGAAATCCCGTCCTAGTTGAATGCCATTCTTAATTAATTTATCACTGGTAAAACCCACTGCTTCATCTTGAGCATTTAATAGCGTCAGCTTGGGCGACTCATCAAATTTTTTTGCATCTCTGGCTGAGTTGATAGCGGGAAGTGTCAGCGTGAGTGTTTGTGCTGATGCATCAAAACGGACGATGAGCACGTCGGAGAGATAATGTACTGAGTCAGCTTGTTGCCGGTATTGCGCGGCATAGCGGAAGGCAATTTGATTAGTCCCATCGGCTAAAACGAGGTTGCTACTCTTTACGGCTGGCTTGCCATTGACCGTTAGCACTTCAGCATTTTTAGGCAGATTGAGATGAACATCGGCCGTTGCAGGTTGCACTGCGCCCAGCATTAACGCAGTGGCACATAAGATTGATTGATATTTCATAAGCTTTCTCTGTTGTTATAAGGATGCCGCTAAGCTAAATAGTAAGGCAGATATTTGGCGACACAAAGTTGGTCTAACTTTTAGTGTGGAGCATGATGAGCTAAATGGCGACCAGCTGTTTATAGATCGCAGATTAGCGTTAATTTGATCTGCAGGGAATAAAAAAGGCTCACGAGGAGCCTTTTTTAGCATGATATTTCGGGATTGAACGCTTATTTGGTTAGGTTGATGCTATAAACGGCGAAACCCAGTTCATCCTTGCTTATCTTCTTCATTTCACGTTGTTTATTGGCTTCGATAAAGGTAGCGGCTTTGTCACTGTCTTGGGTTTGGAAGCGAACGTCTAATGTGACGTCGGTAGTGATGGTTTTGAAATCCCAGTTGTAATCGGCACTTGGATTGACCATACCTTCGTACTTACCCGTGGTTTCGTTGTATTGAGATTGCGCTGTGATATAAGCCGCTAATGCTTCACGGTTAGTATCGGGCAGTTCGAGCACGACATGGTCGCTACCCGTACCGGCAAACTTACCACCAAAGGCGCGGTAGTTATTTGAAGCGACGATAAACTCTTTCGCGGCAAATTCTTCGCCTGTGATGACTTTGCCGTTTTCGTCTTTATAGCTTAAATCAACGATACGGTTTGCGTTGGCATTAACGACGGCGCAATCGCGGTCAAACTTGCTCGGTTGGGTCACATCAATTTTATAGGTTAAGCCATCCAGTACGTCGAAGTTGTAGGTTGGATGACCATCCCAATTGATTAAACCTTGTGGGGTGGTTTTTGCAGGGTCAATTTGATTGAACTGGTTCGCTGAGCACTCGAGCCAATCTTTCAATTCGGCGCCCGTTGCTTTGACTGCCACCATAGTATTGGGATACAGGTACAGATCCGCGGCGTTTTTAAAGGTCAGTGGGCCTTTATCAACTTGCACAAATTGATCGGCATCACTGGTTGTACCGTGGCGACCGCCCGCTTTAAAGGGTGCAGAGGCTGACAGCACTGGCAGACCTTTTAATGCTGCAGGTAATTTCGCTTTCACGTTAGCGATTTGCGCATCGGAAACGATTTGTACCGTAGGGTCGTCCTGCACTAAGGTAAGGAAACTGTACATGTCCGCTGCGGCAACGCCGATAGGTTCATCCACAAAGGCGAGGGTGCCTTGGTGCTCGGCTGCGACTGCATCTTTAATTGCGGGATCTTGGCTAACTAACTCTTCCTTAGTTGCACCATTATATATGGGGCGAGCTTGCGTTTTGGCACTAAGGACATGCCATTTGCCATCTCTACGTTCAAGTTTAAAGTCAACAACCCCTAAGTTATCACCCCAACGACCTGGCATCACTGCGGGGACGCCGTTCAGTAGGCCTTTAGTGACGTCGGTATTGGGTAAGTCGGCATACTTAGTATCAGGGAAGATAGAGTGGCTGTGGCCGAATAGAATCGCATTGATACCATCAACATAAGTCAAAGCGTAAGTGGCATTTTCAGCCATAGGATCGCCAGGATTTTCCGTTGAACCAATGCCAGAGTGAGGAATGGCGATAATGATATCGGCCCCTTTGGCTTTCATTTCGGGGACATATTTTTTCGCGGTTTCAATAATATCTTCGACCGTCACTTTACCCGTCAGATTTTGTTTATCCCACAATAGAATTTGCGGTGGCACAAAACCAATATAACCAATGTTAATGGTTTGATTATTACCTTCACTGTCGATGATGTTTTTTTGTTTGATGATATAAGGGGTGAATAAATGCTCACCTTTTTTAACCTCATTCCAGCAACCATTATCGTCGGCGCAATAAACGTTTGAGTTGATATAAGGGAAATCTGCACCACTAATGGATTTATTTAAGAAATCTAAACCATAGTTAAATTCATGGTTACCGATATTACCGACTTCATAATCTAATAGGTTCATGGCTTTATAGGCTGGATGAATATCACCCATTTGCAGGCCAACTTTAGCCATGTAATCGCCCATTGGGCTGCCTTGTAGTAGATCGCCGTTGTCGACGAGTACGCTGTTTTTGGCTTCGTTGCGTGCAGCGTGGATTAAGCTTGCAGTACGGGCTAGACCGATAGTTGGGTCATTTTTGCCACTGTAGTAGTTGAAATCCATGATATTTGTGTGCAGATCTGTGGTTTCGAGTACCCGTAAATCGGCTTGAACGACTTTGTCATCAGGTTGAATAATCGTGTCGTCATCAGAATTACAGGCGCTTACACCAAGGGCGGCAGTGATCATCACTGCGAGTATTTTCTTATTTAACATAGTTATCTCTATTTATATTTATTTGACCCCAATGCATGTTCCGTAAAAGAACATGCCCATCATCCCGTTAATTCAGCGTAATTTAACTGTTAGGTTAATTTGCTGCTAAGTTAACGAGCGGGAATTATAAAGACATTTGATGATCTGAATGTGACATTAATCGGATAAAAGCTGTTTCAAATTGTGACTCAAGGTTTGCTTGCCTAAATAGTGAGCCGTTTAGCCTGTTTATTTGTTACGCCAATGTTTAAATAATTACAGTAAACAGTTTATTAAGAAGAATTAATATTTGTTATTGGAATGGCATTTTATTCGCTCAGCCCCTTGTCTATGTCGGGGATATTTGACGTAAAACTTCAGTAGAATTGTTTTAAATAATTCTTTTACATCAAATTTTAGCCAATGTTGATCACTTATGCTCGCATGTCTCTTGGCTTGATTGAGGCGAGTTAGGTTTAGCGTAGCGTTGGCATAGGCTTATTTAGACGAGTAATACACATAAAGTGATACAAATTAGCTGTGCTCTGGGCGGGTAAAACTTGGCTGAAATGCGCGTAACTTGTTAAGGTAGTTCATCGAAATTGACGTACGAAGCTACACAAGTTCGTTAAAACAGACTGTTGTAAACCGAAAGCCAAAATCCGTTTGCGCGCACCTTTTTACCTTAAAAATACAATCGAAAGGGCAGCAACATCCAAGGGAGTTAATATGCGTAAGTCCGTTATTACCACAGCCGTAGCTGCGGCATTGTTACTTGGCGCTTGTTCAGACAAGCCTGCTGTAAGCACCAATGAAGCCAAAAATGCCGTTGCGACTCAATCCGCCGCTAAAGCGCAAGCAACTAATGTGCTGCTGAGCAAGAGTCCACTGCAAGATCAAGCGCCGCAATTTAATCTTATTCAGTCTGTAGATTATGCTCCCGCCTTCGAGCAGGGCATTAAAGCTCACGATGCAGAAATCGCTGCGATTGTGAATAACAAACAAGCGGCTAGTTTTGACAATACCATTCTCGCCATGGAAACCTCGGGTGAATTGTTAACGCGCGTATCGCGTACCTTCTTTAATCTCGCAGGTCTGATTTCTGATGATGATTTCCAGAAAACCGAAGCGGATCTTGCACCTAAGCTATCTGCCCACCGAGATAATATTTATCTTGATCCGACTTTATTTGCCCGTGTTGAAGCCGTATACCAGCAAAAGAGCAGCCTAAATGCGGAAGATCAGCGTTTAGTTGAATACTACTATGAGCAGTTTGTTCGCGCTGGCGCGAAATTGTCGGCCGAAGATAAAGCTAAGATGCGCGACTTTAACGCTGAACTTGCAACCTTAGCGACGGACTTTTCACAAAACAGCTTAAAATCATTTAAAGATGATGTGATTGTTGTGACTGATAAAGCCCTGTTAGCCGGTTTATCCGACAGCGAAATTGCTACTTTAGCTGCGGCTGCTAAAGCTGCTGGTAAAGAAGGCTATTTGATTACTTTAGTCAACACGACACGTCAACCTGTGCTTTCTAGCCTGAGCAACCGTGAACTGCGCCAAAAAGTATGGGAAACCTCGGCGCACAGAGCCGTCGCAATCAATGGTCCATTGATTGTCAAAATGGCGCAAATACGGGCTAAAAAAGCCAATTTACTGGGGTTTGATACTTGGGCATCCTATGCGGTTGCCGATCAAATGGCGAAAACACCAGCCGCTGTGTATGAAATCCTCGATGATTTAGCGCCAAAAGCTTTAGCTCGCGCCAAACTGGAAGCGGCTGATATTCAAGCTGAAATCAAAAAGGCGGGCGGTGATTTTGAGCTGCAACCTTGGGATTGGGCTTACTACGCCGATAAAGTGCGTAAAGAGAAATACTCCCTCGATGAAAGCAGTATCAAGCCTTATTTCGAGTTTAATACTGTGCTGAAAGACGGGCTGTTTTTCGCTATGCATAAATTGTATGGCATCAGCTTAAAACCGCGTACCGATTTACCCGTGTGGCATTCCGATGTTTTAGCCTTTGAAGTCTTTGATAAAGATAACAGTTCTATTGGCTTATTCTATCTAGACCCGTATGCCCGTGAAGGCAAAGGCGGCGGCGCGTGGATGGATGAGTTCGTCACCCAAAGCGGTCTGCTCGGCACTAAGCCCGTAGTCTATAACGCGCTTAATATTCCTAAGCCAGCCGATGGCCCAACGCTAATGACCTTCGATGAAGTGACCACTCTGTTCCATGAATTTGGCCATGCAATACACGGTTTATTCTCGCAGGTGAAATACCCAAGCGTGGCTGGCACATCAACCGCACGTGACTTTGTTGAGTTCCCATCGCAGGTCAACGAAGATTGGAATATCGACCCTGCTGTGATTGCTAACTATGCCAAACACTACAAAACGGGTGAGCCAATTCCTAAGGCACTGCTCGATAAAATTTTAGCGGCAAATAAGTTTGGCCAAGGTTTTGATACCGTTGAGTACCTGTCAGCGGCCTTGTTAGATATGGAATGGCACTCTATCAGCGCCGATACTCAAATTAGCGATGTAGAGAAGTTTGAGCACCAAGTGCTAGCTAAACATGGTCTTGATTTTGCGCCAATTCCACCCCGTTATAAGTCGAGCTACTTTAGCCATGCCTTCTCCGGTGGTTATTCAGCTGGATATTATGCGTATTTGTGGACCGAAGTGTTTGCCGCCGATGCCTTTGCCTATATGGGCGAGCAAGGTGGATTAAAAGCCGATAATGGTGACAAATTCCGTAAGGAAGTCTTATCTAAAGGTAACAGTGAAGATCTCATGCAAGATTATATTCACTTTACGGGTAAAAAACCGACAACAGAGGCACTGTTAAAGCGCCGCGGTTTAGTCGATTAATTGTAAAAAGATAAAGGCTTGTTAGGGAAACCTAGCAAGCCCTTTTTTATTGATGTTGGGGCGGATTTATTAACCATTTTTTGTTTCAAGACAGGAAGTTTAGAGGACGAAAAATCTACAGGTAACGCTCCTAATCACAGCTCCAAAATAGTTTGTTGAAATGTTGTCGAAAGACAGTCTTAAACTATTTTTTATTGATTAAATTGTTATGTTTGATTGTCGCTTATAAAGTTAGCAATAGTGTCCTCCTTACGTTGACTCTCTAATAGCCACTCAACCCTCCATTCTGTTAGGCGTTCACCTGTTTTATGAATGAATTTTCCTGCTTCTGGTTCATCAATCCATTCAAGCTGTTTAACAAGTACTAAAGGCGCTTCAGACCCGTCAGTTTCATTCGAAAATTCAAGAGCCTCATTATAAGTATGAAATGCGTAATAGTAGATTTCACCATCAAATTCATCTGGAGCACCTTGCCAAGGGCGGCACCAAACACGATATTCTAAGACTTGATCATAGAAATAACCGCCGCCTGATTTTGTTTCCGCCGGATACTCTCCAACCCTATTTTCATCGATTGAATCAGGATACATCTACAATCCCTCAATGGAATATAACGCCATATGCAACAGCGGATAAGGTTTACCCTGTCCATCAACGGGTGAGCGACCCGTTACTGAAAAACCAATATGCTGGTAAAAACCTAATGCTTGCTCATTCTGCTCATTAACATCAACCTTTGCGGCTCCCAGTTCATTAATGGCATGTGTCGCTAGCATGGAACCAATCCCTTTTCCGCGCGCGTCAGGTGAGATGAACAGCATTTCAATATTGCCATCATGTACCCCGCAGAATCCGAGGATTTCTCCATTGTCATTTTTAGCGCACTTTAAGTGAACGGCGTCAAAATATTGTTCGAGGATCAACGGCTTTAATTCCTGTAGATCTTCTTCTGCTAAAAAGTCATGGGTTGCTCTCACTGATGCTTCCCAAATATTGAGCAGACTAAGATGATCTGCTTTTTCTACCATCTCAATATTCATCATATAACTCTATTGAAGATTTAATGTCGCCTAAGCGGTGAATCATAGTGGGTTAAAATGTGAAGCGGAAACGTACCAACCTTTACGAATCCGCGTTTAAAAAGTTTAGGCGTAAGTTCCGTAACATCTTTTTCCCAAGATGTTACCTGCCAAGCTGCACTCTGTCATCTTGACCTTTCTCGCCATTTCCCTATTTGGTATCAGTAAAATAAAAACAGGGAGTGTTAGCTCCCTGTTGGTGATATTTCAAACTTCAATTTAGAGGGATGATGTTATGTTACTCGGCCAGTAATCCGCGGCTACGTAGTAGCGGCTCTATACCGGCTTCTTTACCGCGGAAGTTTTTATACATCAGCATAGGATCATCACTGCCGCCTTTCGAAAGGATATTGTTACGGAAGGAGTCCGCAGTGGCCTTGTCGAAAATGCCGTTTTCTTTAAAGGCTTCGAAAGCATCCGCACCTAAAATATCCGACCAGAGGTAGCTGTAGTAGCCTGCTGAATAACCGCCTGCGAAAATATGCGAGAAGTAAGTGCTGCGATAGCGTGGGCTAATTTCTTCAATCAGTCCCATTGCCGCTAACGAGTCCGCCTCAAACTTGGCCGCATCCATTGGCCTAGTGTCGGTCAGTGTGTGCCAATCTAAATCGAGTTTAGTGGCCGCCATGTATTCAACGGTAGAAAAACCTTGGTTGAACTTGCTGGCCGCTTGGATTTTCTGCACTAGCTCCTGCGGGATCACTTCGCCGGTTTTGTAGTGCTTGGCAAATTGGGCTAACACTTCTGGCTGAGTCATCCAGTTTTCATTCACTTGCGATGGGAACTCAACGTAATCGCGAGGTACGGCGGTGCCGCCTTGTGAGCGATATTCGACGTTCGATAACATGCCGTGTAGTGCGTGGCCAAATTCGTGGAATAGTGTGCTGGCTTCATCGAAAGTCAGCAACGCTGGCTCATTACCCGCTGGGCGAGGGTAGTTTAATACGTTGATAATAATAGGTTTAGAATCAACGCCATTCATATGGTATTGCTTGCGGAAGGAGTTCATCCAAGCGCCGCCACGTTTGCTGTCACGGGTGAAATAGTCACCCATAAAGATGGCCATCAGTTTGCCGTCTTTATCGTAAACTTCCCAAGTACGAACTTCTGCATTGTATTTGGGCAAGTCGGTGCGTTCTTTAAAGGTTAAACCGTACAAACGGTTAGCCGTGTAGAACACGCCTTTTAATGTACTGTCGAGGGAGAAATACGGGCGGGTTTGTTGTTCGTTAAAGCTGTACTTAGCAACACGGATCTTGTCGGCGTAGTAATCCCAGTCCCACGCTTGCAGCTTAAAATTGCCACCTTGAGCGTCAATCATGGCTTGCATATCAGCCACTTCGGTTTTGGCTTGGGCCAATGCCGCTGGCCATACTTTATTGAGTAAACCGTAGACGTTTTCTGGTGTTTTAGCTGTGCGTTCTTCTAACACGAAATCCGCATGGGTTTTATAGCCCATCAGTTGAGCACGTTCAGCACGCAGGGCAGCAATCTTAGCGAGGATAATCTTGTTATCGTTGGCGTTATTGTTGTTACCGCGCTCGATATAACCTTTGTAGAGTTTTTCACGTAACTGGCGGTTATCGGCATAGGTTAAAAAAGGCGTGATAGAAGGGCGAGACGTGGTAAATACCCACTTGCCTTCATGGCCACGTTTTTTGGCGGTTTCAAAGGCTGTGGCAATCACATCTGCGGGTAAACCTGCGAGATCGGCTTTATTATCAACCACTAATTCGAATGCATTGGTTTCGGCTAATAGATTGTCTCCAAAGGTTAAATTGAGTTTGCCGATTTCTTCGTTCAGCGCGCGCAGTTTGGTTTTATCTGGCTCGCTTAAGTTAGCGCCGCCACGGGTGAAAGATTTATAGGTATCTTCCAGTAATTTGGCTTGGGCTGTGCTGAGCTTCAGGTTGTCTTTTGCGTCGTGGACAGCTTTAACTTTTTGAAACAGTTTGTCATTGAGCAAAATATCGTCTTCGGCGGACGATAACATAGGCGACACTTCTTTCGAGAGTGCTTGCAATGCTTCATTCGTATCCGCGCCCGTCAGGTTAAAGAAGACGTTAGAAACGCGCGTCACTAGATCGCCAGAAAACTCCATGGCTTCAATCGTATTGGCGAAGGTGGGTTTGGCTTTATTATCAACAATTGCTTGAATTTGTTCGTGTTGTTGAGCGATTCCCGCTTTAAATGCGGGGAGGAAATGCTCCGGCTTGATTTTATCGAAGGCCGGAATCTCCATAAAAGTATCATAGGGTTTAAAGAATGGATTAGTCGCATTCTGGCTGATAATTTGCGCTGACACTGCATTTGGCGCCGCACTTGTTTGAACACTGGCATCGGGTTGTTGTGTGCTACAGGCGCCCAATGTTAAGGCGAAAGCGATGGCACTTAGCGTGAGCTTAGCCGTGCGGGCTTGCGGTTTGAGGGTTAGTCCCTTCATTATTTGTTCCCCGTTAGGTCGATATTGTTATGGATGTTTGCATGATGATGGCCTTGGATTTCAGGAAAAAATTGAAGTCTACGTGCGGCTAAAACCATTAAATTAAGCTTAATGTGACTGTTTAACATGTATCGGACTAGGGGTTCCATCGATTTTGTGTTTAGTTTGTAACAAATGTTTTGTGTCAGGCTTTTAAGCAAAAAATGATGGCAAACTGGGCGAGGATATTATCGCGTCTCAGGCACGTTTTCTTGGCTTAGTCGACCCTAAACCCATTGCAATTGGCGGCTCAACAAACAGTAAATTACTCTCCATTGCTTTAAGTTTTGACCCAGCGATGCTGGGCGTGGAATACACAGGCCATACAGAAAAAGAGTTCATCACCCATAAGCAATTTATGCTGAACCTAAAAATGTACACCGCAGCGTTTATCGAACTATCGGCGGTTAAATAGCGCTCTTTGTGAAAGTGATTTTGGGATGGCACAAAAGTGTTGGGTAGCAATAAAGTCTGTATCAAGTATTAAGCCAAGTATTAAGGGTTAATAGAACAATGGCGGTTAAATCTTAGATTTCCGCCATTTCAACTCTAAATACTCAAAGGCAGAAAGGCTCAAAGCTAGTGAGTGATATCGTCAGTTGTGCTGCATGAATTGTCATTGTTTCCCCAGTGACTCGCCCCCTTTCATTTAATAAGAAGTATCCCTGAGGGCTCTACTTAACATGCCCCAACGGTCACTGTTGCAACAATGCCAATCCTCACTGACCCTTTCGCTGTTCGTTTAGCTAAAAAGCTATTGCCCCAAAGCAAGACAACTGAGTTACGCAGCATTAATTGTCATTGTTTTCCCAGTGACACGCCGTAAACTCATATATGGACCCATCCGGTTTGCAAGACATTCGATATCAATTTTGAGAAGAGTTCATTGCACCCATATATTCGGCCTCTTATTGAGGGATTCCTCTGGCCCTGATGGATATTTGCTTCTACTGTCCTTATCATCCCTGCGGCTTCATCAGAGCCTGTGTTTTCGTAAGGTTTTTAGTAGATCAGTCTGACTGTCTCATCATCAAATCAAGTGTCTTAGCAACTTGCTGGTTGGTTAATCGTTAACATACTTACTCCCACTGTGCCGCAACACCGCTCTGGCGCCGTGGATGAACAGCGTACGTAAATAGGCGTTTCCCCGCTTACTTATCCCGAGGAGGTTATCTTTCCCGCCACTGCTGTGCTGCTTAGGTACTAAGCCACACCAAGCTGAAAAATGTCGGCCATTGCTAAAGTCTTTGCCGTCACCCACTGCAGCATAAATCGCCGTAGCGGTGACAGGCCCAACACCAGGAATAGTCTGTAATCGCTGACAAATCACATTGTTTTGAGTTTCGTTTAGTACTTGGGTATCACAACTCTTAAGCCGTTTTTCAATGTCGATAACCTCATCATATAACTGATAAAATATGGCTCTACCCTTGGTGGTCAATGTATTGGCTTCATCGATCAAAATATCAGGTAGCTGGGCTTTAAAAGCCGATTTACTTTTGGTCATCACAATGCCGTATTCCGCTAGCATCCCTCTGACTTGATTGATTAAGGCTGTTGATTGTTTAGTTAATCGTTCCCGCATACGGTGGAGCAGTTGCACATCTTGCTGCTCGACGCTTTTGGGTTTTACAAACCGCATGTTGGGCCGCTGCGCAGCCTCCGCAATGGCTAGTGCATCGTTGTAGTCATTTTTATTACCTTGCCTAAAAGGAACCACATACTGCGGGGCAATTAACTTAACTACGTGCCCAAATTGCTCAAATTCTCTGGCCCAATAACTCGCGCCGCCACACGCCTCCATAACGATAAGGCAAGGCTCAATTTTCGCGACAAAGGGCAGCAAGTCTTTGCGTCTAAGCATTTTCTTTTTGATTAACTTGCCTGCTTTATCGACACCAACAGCATGAAAAACAGACTTTGCGATATCTAAACCGATTGTAGTAATCTTCATAGGTGGACCCGTCCTCTTTCTGATGAGTTTTAGCGACTACATCGTGGCCCATTGCGAGGCCGATTAAAAGTGGATGGGTCCATTCCATTATCCCAACTAAAATGACAGTTCACTCAGCTATACTAGCCTGCAGAATTTTCCAATGCGTTTTTACCAAATCGAATTGACTCATCATTGCTATTAGTACTGTCAAATCAGTCTATAAAAGCAGTCGGCATTTATTAAGCCGCATTTAAAAGCCCTAAAAGCAAAACGCTCCACAGAGACTGTAGAGCGTTTTATTCAGCGAATGGCATTACAATAGCAGATTAATACTTGTGTTAGCCTTTCATGTCCTTTTCCATATCTTCGTAGGAAGTATGGCGAACGTCTTTGCCTTTCACGTAGTAGATGATGTATTCACAAATATTTTTGCAGCGGTCGCCGACACGCTCAACTGCGCGTGCTGCCCATAATACGTCGAGTATGTCTGGGATTGAACGCGGATCTTCCATCATATAGGTCATTAACTGGCGAATAATGCCTTCATATTCACGGTCAAGCTTAGCATCTTCTTTATGCAGCTCTAACGCGGTATCGGCATCCATACGGGCCAAGGCATCTAAAGTCGCATGCAACATCCGAGTCGCATGACGCCCCATATTTTCAATGCTAACTAACAAAGGCTGCTGATTATTCAAACGTTTATCTAATGCCGCTTTTGCAATCCGCACACAGGCATCACCAATACGCTCAAGATCGGCGATGGTTTTTGAAATAGCGATAATCAGGCGTAAATCGCTGGCCGCAGGTTGACGCTTGGCAATAATACGCGTGCATTCTTCGTCAATGGAGACTTCCATCGCATTGACCTTATGATCGCCTGCAATCACCCGCTGGGCTAACTCGGCATCGAGGGCACTTAAGGCATCAATCGCTTGCTCTAGCTGACG
This sequence comes from Shewanella sp. SM20, assembly GCF_025654545.1. Lineage (NCBI taxonomy): Bacteria > Pseudomonadati > Pseudomonadota > Gammaproteobacteria > Alteromonadales > Shewanellaceae > Shewanella > Shewanella sp. SM20. Next base: position 13,352 of record NZ_JAKKRK010000083.1, read on the forward strand.
TTCAACCAAGCCACCCATGGCGAGCACTCGATTACGGATATCATCCAGCTCAGCGGTGAACTGACCCGAAATGTGCTTACTTAAATTCATGTTTTCCATTGCGTTCCAACCTGTTACTTAACTGTTGACCCATACCAAGCCGTGGTGGCCTTATCCGATACTCAAGCGATTAACCGTAACGTCCTGTGATGTAATCTTCAGTCTTACGTTTTTTCGGCGTGGTGAAAATCGTATTAGTATCAGCATATTCAACTAATTCACCCATATACATAAAGGCCGTTTGATCCGATACCCGCGCCGCCTGTTGCATGTTGTGAGTCACGATAACCACAGTGTATTTCGTCTTAAGCTCAGTGATTAACTCTTCAATAGTCAGGGTCGAAATCGGATCGAGTGCCGATGTTGGTTCGTCGAGTAATAGCACTTCTGGCTCAATGGCTATCGCACGGGCAATCACCAGACGTTGCTGTTGACCGCCAGACAAACCAAAGGCGTTATCGTGCAATCTGTCTTTAACTTCGTCCCAAATCGCCGCGCCGCGCAATGAACGCTCAGCCGCTTCGTCGAGTTCACGACGGTTATTCAGCCCTTGCAATCTCAAGCCATAAACAACGTTTTCATAAATCGACTTAGGGAAAGGATTTGGGCGTTGGAACACCATACCGACATTACGGCGCAGGGCCGCGACGTCAATCTTTTTGTCGTAAATATTCTGGCCGTGCAGCAATATCTCGCCGCCGATATGACAATTATCAACTAAGTCATTCATGCGGTTAATACAGCGCAATAGTGTCGATTTACCACAACCACTGGGGCCGATAAAGGCAGTGACTTGCTTCTTGGGGATCTTCATCGATACATTAAACAGCGCTTGCTTATCACCATAGCGCAAATCTAAGTTACGGATCTCCAGCGCGGTGTCGTTCTGGCTTAAGTTAGCTAAATCAAAGTTATTGGTTTTCATTGCTGTCGAATCTATAGAAATCATATTTAGTCCTAATACTTTCAGGATAATCGCTGATTAGTGCTCAAGCGAACGATATTTTTCACGTAAGTGGTTACGCACGCTAATGGCCGTCAAGTTGAGTGCCACAATCACAGACACCAGCAAGAAAGAGGTCGCATACACCAGAGGACGTGCCGCTTCAACGTTAGGACTCTGGAAGCCCACATCATATATATGGAACCCTAAGTGCATGAACTTACGTTCTAAATGCACAAACGGGAAGTTAAAGTCCAGTGGTAAAGTTGGCGCTAATTTCACGACACCCACCAACATCAGCGGTGCCACTTCACCGGCAGCACGAGCGACCGCTAAAATCAAACCCGTCATGATCGCTGGACTCGCCATCGGGATCACAATCCGCCACAGGGTTTCAGCCTTAGTCGCGCCCAATGCCAAACTACCTTGACGTACTGCGCTTGGAATACGACTTAACCCTTCTTCAGTCGACACAATAACCACTGGCAGCGTCAAAATCGCGAGGGTTAATGCCGACCAAATCACCCCTGGCGAACCAAAGGTAGGAGCAGGCAAAGCTTCAGCGTAAAACAATTGGTCGATGGAACCGCCCATCATGTACACGAAGAAACCTAAACCGAATACACCATACACAATAGAGGGCACACCCGCTAAGTTGATTACCGCAATACGGATCATCTTAGTAATAGGGCCTTTCTTAGCATATTCATGTAGATAAACCGCAGCGACCACGCCAAATGGCGTCACGATAACCGCCATCAACATCACCATAAACACAGTGCCGAAAATCGCGGGGAACACGCCGCCCTCAGTGTTGGCTTCACGCGGGTCGTCACTCATAAAGCGTCCAATACCGACAAACCACTTACCAATTTTTCCTATGAGTCCTAAGTGATTCACATAGGTCACATCGAGAACGGTATCAAGCTTCAGTTCAACTTCTTCGCCGCGCATATCTCGGACAATAACCGAGTCACGCGCCGCATCATCACGCAGGGCAAATAACGCTTTTTCAAGCACTAAGTAATCTTCTTGCAATTGAGCTCTCTTGGCGACCAACTCAGCTTTTATACTGTCGGTCAGTTCCCCATCCAGCTCGAAACGACGCTCCTGCAAACGCAATTTTTCAATGGCGTAGTTAATCGAGCCAATATCTTGCTTCTGCAAATCAACCGCTTTGTCCGATAAGGCCACTGCGCGTTCGATGTGCTCCATTAAGGAGGATTCAATCGCATCATTCACTAAATCAAGACGCTTGCCATTTTCAATCACGGCTATCGGATAACCGTAGAAGTTACCGTTTTTAGCCCGCTCGATCAGTGCGACCTCGCTTGGCACAGAACGGCTAACAATGTCCGTACCTAATATCCAGCGGAAATCCAAACCCACAAATTCACGGTTACCGGTTTTCACTAAGTAACGGGTCACAAACTCGCCCGGATGTTGCTTAAACACATGGCCAGCAGCAATCAAACGCTCAGTCGGTACTTCTTCCCTATCGTAAACCTCACCAATTAAGGTCGAACGTACACCCGTGTTATCTTCAAGCTCCCACTGGTAAACGGTTGCAGGCCAAAAGTAACTTAAGCCGCGCCATGCGATTAACAATAATAAGCCTAAGACGGCAATCAAACTGATGCTCACGGCACCGCCCGTCATCCATATCCATGGCGAGCCTGATTTTACCCACTTACCCATTGCACAAACCTCTCAAGGTCACTGGCGAAATAGTATTTAATGTCATTGTCTTATCCCCGTTACAGCGAGCTATAGCGTTCACGTAGACGCTGTCTCACCACTTCTGCAATGGTGTTAAAGAAGAATGTAAAGATGAATAGTACGAACGCAGCAAGGAAGAGCACACGATAATGCGAGCTACCGATAGCCGATTCAGGCATTTCAACCGCAATGTTTGCCGCCAAGGTTCGCATCCCTTCGAACACACTCCATTCCATGATGGCGGTGTTACCGGTGGCCATCAGTACGATCATGGTCTCGCCAACGGCGCGGCCAAGGCCCATCATAATGGCCGAGAAAATACCCGGACTGGCGGTTAACAACACCACGCGTGTCAATGTCTGCCAAGGCGTCGCGCCTAAGGCTAAGCTGCCGTTAGATAAATGACGCGGTACAGAGAAAATGGCATCTTCAGCGATGGAGAAAATCGTTGGGATCACCGCAAAGCCCATGGCAATACCGACCACCAGCGCGTTACGTTGGTCGAAGGTGATCCCCAGTTCGTTAGTGATGAATTGACGGGTATTACCATCAAACAGCGCCACTTCGATGATTGGGCTGACCGCAAAAGAGAACCAACCCACGAAACAGACCACAGGGATTAACATCAGCTCTTGGTACACTTCGGGTAAACGTTGTTTCCACTTACCCGGCAACCTACTCCAGCCATAGGCAGATGTGAGTATCGAGGTCGGCAATAAGATCAGTAGAATTAAAATGCCGGGGAGATGTTCTTCAATCAGTGGCGCTAACCACAGACCCGCCAAGAAGCCTAAAATCACCGTTGGTAATGCTTCCATGATTTCAATGGTCGGTTTCACGAAACCGCGCACCTTAGGCGACATAAAGTAAGCCGTGTAAATCGCACCAGCAACGGATAAAGGCACGGCAAATAACATGGCATAAAATGCCGCTTTCATTGTGCCGTAGGCCAATGGCATTAAGCTCAGCTTAGCTTCGAAATCGTCAGAACCTGAGGTCGATTGCCATACATATTTAGGCTCTGGATAACCTTCATACCACACCTTGTCCCACATAGCGCTCCATGACACTTCTGGGTGGGAGTTTTCCACACTGAAGATATGCAGCTTTTTGTCCGCCTCAACGACTATGCCGTTTGAGCGTGGGGTAAAGCCCATTTTACCGGGGTTTTTAAGGTCAAACTTTGCATCAAACAGTTCACGATGACTCGTGGTATAGAGTAGTGTTAGCTCACCCTCAGAGCTCACTGTCGCGAAACTCTTACGATAAAACTCAGAGGCGATCGAACTGATGGGCGGTAAGTCATCAAACTGACGAATCTCTTGATATAAACGCCCTTTTTCACCATTAACTTGGAAGTACTGCGCCACAATACCTGTGTCATAACTGACCAGTAATGAACTCGCCCCCGCCAGCAAAGCCACGTTATTGACTTGTGCTTTAGCACGTTCAACATCAATCACCTGCAGCAGATCTAAGCTGTCAGTATCACGGATGTCGTACACGAAAATTTTATTGCCAGTTTGCAACATCAATTGACGTTGATCGGGCGTCATCAGCTCATGGGAGACTTTCTTCGGCGCATCTTGAATTTGTGACGTCGTAGAAACCCACTCCACTTCTTCAGTCATCATGTTCTCTTGCCCTTCGAGACGAGTGAGGCGCCAAACACCACTTTCATCTTGATAAGCAAAACTCATTTTGTCTGAGCTATAAGTGAAGGTCAGCTTATGAATCGCGCTGCCCGTCTCATCGACGGTAATGGGGGTTTCACCTGCGGGATAACGCAGTTTAGGTGTGATTAAACGTTTGTTATTGGGGTACGTTAAACCAAACTCTAGGCCCGCCACTATGACCTGACCATTACTTAATCCCAGCGCAAAACGTTGTTCGCTCGGTACAGCAACGGCGGCGCTGGTGACGGTAACACCCGCAGGTAACGTCGGGGTAAAGCTAGAAAGTAAGCTACCGTCGGCAACAGTATAGAAGTCCACTTGACCATGAACGCTCACACGGTACATCACCTCATTTTGCTCTTCAGCACCCACCATTAAGGTCGGCACATCCGCGTGTTGATAGCTCACACTCTTAACGGGTGTGACATCAGCACTGTCGAAAATGGGTTTAATCACATACAACAGATAAAAGAAGATCAACAATAAGGCGACAAATACCATAGTGCCGCCGATAGTGACGCTGATTTGCGCCGCTTTATCCTTAAATGCCCTGCGATTCGAGCGTCCGCCTTTAAGCATACTGTGCGATGCAGAACCAGGTTGAGTGACCTGACTTTCCATTAAGAACCTCTATTATTAATAGCTAGCGAGTTTTTTCGCTAGGATTTGCCGAGTGCTATGCTTACACTGTTTGAACGTAAACTGAGCAATAACAACATCCTTTATTCTAAGTGCGTTGGATTATATGACGCAAAGATGACAGTTGTGTTACACCCCGTTTTAAAACAGGTGCCTTTTACAAAAAATAGGAGTCAGTCACTATGCTACGATACTTAATCACACTACAAGCACCTGATAGAAAAGGATTAGTAGAACAAATCGCCCATGCTGTGAGTCGTCATGGCGGCAACTGGCTCGACTCAGAATTACGCCATATTGACGGTGTCTTTGCCGCGATATTGTTACTCGAAGTGCCGTCACTGCGCATGGACGAGCTTATTGAGGCCCTAGAATGCATCGATAGCCTGTCCCTCACCTACTCCAAAACCTCGGTCGCCCTTAAGCCCATCAAACGCTTAAGTTACAACCTAGTGGCCTATGACAGACCCGGACTTGTGCTCGATATATCCAATAAAATCAATGCAATTGGCATCAATATCGAGCAGTTTAGTAGTCAATATGAAACCGCAGGCCACACAGGTATAGCACTCTTTCGGGCCACCATTGGCCTTGGACTCACAGATCTAGCCCAAGAAGATCAACTGGTAGAATCCCTCTATGCTCTTCTGTCTCTTCTACACAAATCCCTCGGTTTGCCCCGAGGGATTTTTTTGAACCATTTTCAATTACCCTGATCTGATCCTGACCTTTTGTTTCAGATACCACATACCATGTTTTTAAGTGAACCATCACTCTGGGCACAAAGCATTTTTCAGCGCGCACAATTAGGGGATGTACGAAGGACCAAACGGCTTGTACAGTTGGCGGCTCAACTTGCAGCTCATACAGGACAATCTATCGTGCAATCCCTTTC
>NZ_JAKKRK010000084.1:0-10168 GCF_025654545.1 Shewanella sp. SM20
GTGTGGCTGATCATCCTCTCAGAACAGCTAGGGATCGTCGCCTTGGTGAGCCATTACCTCACCAACTAGCTAATCCCACCTAGGTTCATCCAATCGCGGAAGGCCCGAAGGTCCCCTCCTTTCCCCCGTAGGGCGTATGCGGTATTAGCAGTCGTTTCCAACTGTTATCCCCCTCGACTGGGCAGATCCCTAGGCATTACTCACCCGTCCGCCGCTCGCCGCCTCAGGAGTAAACTCCYTTGCGCTGCCGCTCGACTTGCATGTGTTAGGCCTGCCGCCAGCGTTCAATCTGAGCCATGATCAAACTCTTCAATTAAAGTTTTGTTGCTTCCGTCTTGCGACTTTAGCGGCTCAATGAATTCTGATTTTTTGTTTCTTGCACTCCCTATAAAAGAAGGGCTGAAACAAACTGTACATATTACTACGAACACTCATTGTTACATTGATTTAAATTTTTCACTGCCAACCCGAAGGTTAAGCAGTTTCGATTAACTCAACACCTGTGAGTGTCCACACAGATTTCTTGTTTTATCTTGTTAAAGAGCAACTCAACCTCGTAAGAGAAGGTGAGTACCACACTGAGCGTCGAACGCTTCCAGTTGGCTAGGGCTGCGTATTTTACGCATTTCCCGTTTCGCGTCAAGGAGTTTTGCAAACTTTCTCAACACTCATCAATTAGTAAACTCATCGATGAACTGTCACATCAGGCTGCTTAACGCTGTCTGCCGTGTCAGTGGATGCGCATTATAGGCAGCAGAGGATTTTGTGCAACCCCTATTTTAAGGAAATTTGCAGTTAATGCTAATTATCTAATCTAGTCACATCATACCCACCACTTACCCCCAAAGTTATCCACAACTCAGTCAAGGCTGCGCCTCTGTTTCGCATTATGTATAGCCAAAAGCCATCAGATGATTTGTTGATAGTTATGAAAATAGAAGACTTTCGTCTTTTAAAAAGAAGATTAAACGGGGCTAAGCGTGAGATTGACCTACGGATCGGCTTAAATGGATTTTTTAATGACGACAACGCGTGACCATTAGTAAGTAGCGAGTTTGTGATGTAAGAACTGAAGGCATGACTATGATAGGGTTCATTGGTGCATATATGCATATAGATGTAGAAATAAAACAAACCCACAAAAAAGCCAGCTTGCGCTGGCTTTTACATCAAGTTACCTTAACGGCAATCGATTACACAGCTGTCTGGAAGATCACTTCCGATGCTTTTTTTGTGTAAGACTCGATTTGGTCGAAGTTCAAATAACGGTATGTGTCAGCTGCAGTTGCGTCTAACTCTTTAGCGTATTCTTGATATTCTTCAGGTGACGGCAGACGACCTAACAGTGCAGCAACCGCAGCCAGTTCAGCAGAGGCTAAGTAAACGTTAGCACCTGTACCTAAACGATTAGGGAAGTTACGGGTAGAAGTCGATACCACAGTTGAACGTTCAGCTACACGTGCTTGGTTACCCATACACAGTGAACAACCTGGGATCTCGATGCGCGCGCCTACACGACCAAAAATCGCGTAGTAGCCTTCTTCAGTCAGTTGATCTCTATCCATTTTAGTCGGTGGTGCAATCCACAGACGTGTTGGCAGAGTTTTAGCAAACTTGTCTAGCATCTTACCGGTTGCGCGGAAGTGACCGATGTTGGTCATACAAGAACCGACGAACACTTCATCAATCTTAGTTTGCGCAACAGATGACAGTAAAACGGCATCATCAGGATCGTTTGGCGCACACAGGATTGGCTCTTTGATGTCATTTAGGTCGATTTCGATTACTGCAGCGTACTCAGCATCTTTATCGGCGCTCATCAGCTCAGGATTGGCTAACCACTCTTGCATGCCTTTGATACGACGTTCAATCGTACGACGATCGCCATAACCTTCAGCGATCATCCACTTGAGCATGATGATGTTTGAGTTCAGGTATTCAATGATAGGTTCTTTGTCTAACTTGATGGTACAACCGGCAGCAGAGCGCTCAGCTGAAGCATCAGACAGTTCGAAAGCTTGTTCAACTTTCAGTGATTCTAAGCCTTCGATTTCCAGTACGCGACCAGAGAAGATGTTTACTTTACCTTTCTTCTCAACGGTCAGCATGCCCAGTTCAATGGCTTTTAATGGGATAGCATGGACCAGATCACGCAGTGTGATACCCGGTTGCATTTTGCCCTTGAAGCGCACTAATACGGATTCAGGCATGTCGAGTGGCATAACGCCAGTCGCAGCAGCAAACGCTACTAAGCCAGAACCCGCTGGGAATGAAATACCAATTGGGAAACGCGTATGTGAGTCACCACCCGTACCAACTGTATCTGGTAGCAGCATACGGTTTAACCATGAGTGGATAACACCATCACCTGGACGCAGTGATACACCGCCGCGGTTCATGATGAAATCTGGCAGAGTATGATGTGTGTTCACATCAACTGGCTTTGGATAAGCCGCAGTGTGGCAGAATGACTGCATAGTCAAATCAGCACTGAAACCTAAACAAGCTAAATCTTTCAGCTCATCACGGGTCATAGGACCTGTCGTGTCTTGTGAGCCGACAGACGTCATCTTAGGTTCGCAGTATTGACCAGGACGCACACCCGCTACGCCACAAGCTTTACCGACCATCTTCTGCGCAAGCGTATAACCTTTACCGGTATCAGCGACATCTTGAGAACGTACAAAGACGTCAGATAACCCTAAGCCTAATACGTCACGGGCTTTGTCAGTTAAACCACGACCGATGATCAATGGAATACGACCACCAGCACGAACTTCGTCTAACAAGACTTCCGTTTTTAAGCTGAATTCTGAAATTACTTCGTCGCTATCGTGACGCTTAACCACACCGGCGTATGGGTAGATGTCAATCACATCGCCCATTTCCATCTTGTTTACGTCAAGCTCGATTGGCAGTGCGCCCGCATCTTCCATAGTGTTGAAGAAAATCGGTGCAATTTTACCGCCAAGGCAGAAACCACCCGCGCGCTTGTTGGGTACGAATGGAATATCATCGCCCATAAACCACAGTACTGAGTTAGTCGCAGATTTACGTGATGAACCCGTACCCACAACGTCACCCACATATACTAATGGATGACCTTGTGCTTTTAATGCTTCGATTTTTTTCACTGGGCCAACGGCGCCAGCAACATCAGGCTCGATACCATCACGGGCGTTTTTCAGCATAGCTAACGCGTGCAATGGGATATCAGGACGTGACCATGCATCTGGTGCAGGTGACAAGTCATCGGTGTTGGTTTCACCAGAAACTTTAAATACTGTCAGAGTGACTTTGTCGGCCAGTTTTGGACGGCTTAAATACCAATCTGCATTCGCCCACGCTTCAACCACTTGCTTAGCAAACTCATTGCCCGCTTCCATCTTCTCAACCACATCGTGGAAAGAATCAAACATCAGCAGAGTGTGAGATAGCGCTTTAACGGCTAAAGGTGCTAACGCTGGATTATCCAGCTGCGCGATCAGAGGTTCGATGTTGTAGCCGCCTTGCATTGTGCCTAATAACTCAGTAGCACGCTCAGCAGACAGAATCGGTGATTTTTCAGTGCCTTTGGCAACCGCATCTAAAAAAGCAGCTTTAACATAAGCAGCTTCATCAACACCTGGGGGAATTCGATTTTCAAGCAGGTCGAGAACGAAAGCCTCTTCACCTGCGGGTGGATTTTGAACTAACTTAACCAGTTCAGCCACTTGATGTGCATCTAATGGCTTAGGGACTACGCCCTCTGCAGCACGTTCTGCGACGTGTTTACGATATGCTTCTAGCACGGCAACATTCCTCTTTGTTTGGCGCTCTAACAACGAAACTGCACGTCTTCTTAATTGAAGCTGACAGTCCGACATGATCGACCCGTATTTCCGGCCTGCAGTATACTACAGCTTTGCAAAAGTATGAATCAGGTCACACTCGGCAAAAAGCGAAATAAGGACTAAATCCGGCGGCGAATGCCAACTTACGGGAAGATTAAAACAAGTGAAATTAGACAATAGTTTGAAAACAGACAAAAAACCATACACTACAAATAGTTAACAATGTTTCATTAATTTTAAATCGAACAAGCAATTTTCCGCGCCCCAGAGCAAATAGGTATAAATTTTTCTCATCTTGCTGCATTTTGGCTTTTAAGATGCAGTGCGAGAACTTACACTCAGGCTTAATTTACTGCATATCTCAGTTATTTCCTTAGTCCATCGGAGTACCAATGACATCCCTTAGCATTCAAGCCGTTATTTTTGATATGGATGGCGTTTTAATCGATTCAGAACCCCTATGGCAGCGAGTCGAGTATGAAGTGTTATCTGCACTTGGCGTGCCAGTGACGATAGAAACGATTCAACAAACCACGGGCTTACGCATCGATCAATGCGTCGATTATTGGTACCACAAGGCACCTTGGCCACACTATGATAATGCCAAGGTCAGCCAAACGATTGTTGATAAAGTTGCAAATGAAATTCTGGTTAGCGGCGAAGCTATGCTGGGCGTTTACGAAACGATTGACCACTGCCAAGCGCTTGGCCTTAAAATCGGCTTAGCGACTTCATCCCCAAACACCATTATCCAAGCAGTATTAACGAAGTTAGATCTCAGTGAAAAGTTTATGGTGATAGAATCGGCTGAACACCTAATCTATGGTAAACCCCACCCAGAAGTTTATTTGAATTGCGCTAAGGCGTTAGATGTTGATCCCCGTTGTTGTCTTGCCATCGAAGATTCCTTTAACGGCTTAATTGCCGCCAGAGCAGCCAACATGCAAACGGTCGCGATCCCTGCGCCAGAACAAAGAGGCGATGCTAAGTGGATTATCGCCCATCATCAGGCCGAGAGTTTGTTGGCATTAACAACAATTTTGGCAAAATAACGTCACAACACACCGAGTTTCTGCAGGGCGGATAAGCTTAGTCTTTGCCCTACGGATAAATAGCACAATAGTGTATGCACCAGAAGGAATTCAATGTGAAGTACCTATCCTTAATACTGCCCATAGGCTTAATACTCATGTCCACCTGTTTACCCGCTAGTGCAGGTGAGACCATGCACTGTAAACAACAAGTGATCAATACGGGCGATACTTTAACGACAGTGCAGGATAAATGCGGATCGCCCAGTGATATTCGAGAATACAGTCTGCCCGCAACTTATCTCAACGCTAACGGAGACAGGGTGATCGATCCCAGCAAGTTGCCAACTGAGTATCAAGAATGGACCTATGACTTTGGACCAACACGCTTAATGCGTCGCCTGTATGCCACTGATAATAAAGTCACAAAAATTGAATCCTTAGGTTACGGACATTAATCGGCAGCATCATAGATTATGGTCATCAATAAAAAAGCCAGACATTGTCTGGCTTTTCTTATTTCAATATGCTGAATTTATTACCAAATTTTCACACGTTCATCTGGTGTTAAATACATTTTATCGCCTTCTTTCATCTCGAAAGCTTTATAGAAGGCTTCCACGTTACGCGGCGTACCCATAGCGCGGTAGTGACTCGGTGAATGCGGATCTGTCAGCAAACGACGGCTCAGCTCTTCATCACGGTAGTTACGACGCCATACTTGCGACCAACCCACGAAGAAGCGTTGCTCACCCGTTAATCCATCAAGCACAGGTGCAGGCTTGCCGTTAAGGCTCATCAAATACGAACGTGCCGCTACAGTTAAACCACCTAAGTCGCCGATGTTTTCCCCTAAGGTCAAATCACCATTAACAAACTTGCCGGGCATTGCCTCATAACCTGAGTATTGGGCAGACAACTGCTTACCGCGTTTTTGGAATTCTTCGCGGTCTTTATCCGACCACCAATCACGCAGGTTACCGTCGCCATCGTACTTAGCGCCTTGGTCATCGAAACCATGGCTGATTTCATGGCCGATCACAGCTCCAATACCACCGTAGTTCACCGCATCATCGGCATCCATATTAAAGAATGGTGGTTGCAGAATCGCAGCTGGGAATACGATTTCGTTTTTCACTGGGCTGTAATAAGCGTTCACCGTTTGTGGCGTCATGCCCCATTCGGTACGATCGATTGGCTTGCCTAGCTTGTTGATCATGTCTTGATATTCAAACTGAGCGTAACGCATGTAGTTACCCACTAACTCGTCAGCCTTAATATCTAAACCTGAGTAATCTTTCCATTTATCTGGATAGCCAATTTTGTAGGTAAATTTAGCCAGTTTTTCTTGAGCGGCAATTTTGGTTTCTGGCGTCATCCACTCAAGTTCATTAATGCTGACTTCAAAACCTTTGATCAAGTTTTTGATCATGGTTTCCATGCGTGCTTTAGCTTCTGGCTTGAAGTATTGCTTAACGTACTCTTCACCCACTAACTCACCAATCACTTGGTCGGCGCCATCAACTGCTTTTTTCCAGCGTGGCTGCTGCTCTTCGATACCCATTAAGGTTTTGCTCTTAAAGGCAAAGTTCAAATCAACAAAGTTTTTACTCAGTAACTCGGCGTAGCTATCCACTAAGTGGAACGCAAGATAATCCTGCCAAGCCGATACTGGGAATGTCTCGAAACTGGCGCCGAGTTTTTCAAAATAAGAGGGCTGACGCACGATCACTTCAGTCACTTTATCGCCTAAGCCCGCACTCGCAGCAAAGGCATTAAAATCGAATTGACCGGTTAACTTTTGCAGTTCAGCACGATCTAACTTGTTGTATGCCTTGTTGGCATCACGGGATTCGACTCGGCTCCACTGACTTTTGGCGATCATCATTTCGATGTCAGCGACGTTTTTAGCCGCACGTTTAGCGTCCTTGTAACCTGCTTCGGTCAGTATGCCTGTCACATACTTGGCCATGGCTTGGCGATTAGCGGCAAACTTAGGATCATCTTTTAGGTAATAATCGCGGTCAGGCAACGTAAGGCCTGACTGGCTTAAATACACCGCATACTGGGTTGAGTTTTTGGCGTCATTATTGACGTAAAAACCAAAGGGAATACCAGAACCCGTCGTCAGTAATTTGCCCATAACAGCGGGTAAGTCAGCGTGCGTTTTTGCGGCTGCGATATCAGCCAGCAAAGGGTTTAGTGGTGTAACACCTAAGGTTTCAAGTAAATCGGTATTCATGAAACTGGCATTGAAATCACCGATTTTCTGCTCATTCGAGCCTGCGGCAGGATTCTTTTTAGCGGCCGCTTCGTCGATAATTTTCTTCAATGCATCTTGGCTTTGGTCGTACAACACAGAAAACGCGCCATAGTTAGATTTGTCAGCAGGAATAGGCGTATTTGCCAACCATTTTCCGTTAACGCTGTAATAGAAATCATCTTGATGGCGAACTGAGGCATCAAAGTTTTGCAATTCAATGCCAGACACCGCGACGGCTTCAGTTTTAGGCTCAGTACTACAAGCCGCTAAACCTAAACTCAAGGCGATACTCAGTGCCAGTGTGCTTATCTTCTTCATTGTTTTCCCCAGCTTCCGTTGAGAGTTATTATTTTTCCCGCAAAACCTTAGCATCTTGGCACGCCTCACAGTAGTAAGATTTTGTAAAAGGATATGACACTTTAGCGACACTCTTAGCTATTTCGGCAAGCTAACTTCCATAGGGATGACGCTTATAGTTTTTCCATCGACCAAAAAGTAAGGGCACAACCTCAGTCATGCCCTTAAGTTCTTTACACAAATCTCAAACTAGAAGTTTTTACCCACAAATAAATAGAAAGACTTATCGCCAAGATCTGTGATCCCAAAACCAAGTGCCGCAGGTCCCATGGAAGTATCAGTACCGATATAAAGACTCGATGCATAAATCAGATCGGTCAGGGTGACATCAGTGCGCTCGTCCCAGACATTCCCCGCCTCTAAGCTCCAACCTAGGTATAGAGGATAATCTGTCATACCTAGCGCATCACGCCCGAGATCATATTGATAAATAAAGGCCCCAAACACTTTATGTGCGCCCATAATTGAGTCTTTATGGTAACCAGATAGGTTTAAGAATCCTCCCAGCTCAGATAAATGCAGCGTATTGACCCCATCATTATTGTTAGTAGCAATTGATGCCTTACCAACAAAAGCGTGGTTACCTACACTCAAGGCACCTTTCCAGTCGGCCTCTATTTGCACGCTAAATTGGTTTTGATTATCGTCGATACTGTCATTGAAATCTTCATTGCGCACGTAAACGTTTAAGGTTACGCGATTACCTGATGTTGGAAAGCTAATGCTATCTAAGCTATCGTAACCGAACCTAAAGTAAGCACCATAGGAACTAAAATCTAAGTCCTGCGTTAGCCAGACATCATTGACTATCGACCCCTTCTCTGCGACTAAGCCTAACTCAATCATCCCTTGTAAGGTGTAGTTATAACCTATGCCTAATTCAATAGTATGGGTTTTCTTGTCGAAGGTTAAGATACGACTGTTATTATCGTATAAGTCCCAATCACGGGTATCGTATTGATAGCGGGCACGGCTAAAGAACTGTTGGTCCCTGTCTAAAGGCTGATAGAACTCAGTTGCAAACAACTTTTCAATGCCGAGTTTGACCTCATTGCGCCACTCTCCACCATTAAAGGTCAAATCGGTCATGGTATAAGCCATGTCAAAACTGATGGCAGATTCTGAATTAAAGTCATCCTCCCAATTAAAGCCCAGTTGGAAATAATTCGGCCCCCAAGACTTAGCCTTAGTAGTGACAGTGAGTATGCGGCCATCCTCACCTTCTACAAATTCAGCATCGACACGCTCAAATTTATTGAGAGAGTAAATACGCTTTAACGCCTCATTAAGCTCGTCTTTAGATACAGCTTGCCCAGGTTTAATATTCAAGGTTTCCGTCAAGAGATTCAAACTCACCTTAGATTGGTTTTCAAATACGATTTCATTAATGGGATGACGTACATCCGCCATTAATAATTTACCTTTGGCTTTTTTAGCCTCGACGTAGGCGGCATATTCCTCAGGGCTCACGCTCATACTGCTCAACTTATAAAGCTGACCATTAGCGGCTTCTTTTCCAAGGGTTAATGCCAGCGGCATAATAGTGAAATCAGTGGTGCTGAGGGCGTCAATCGCGGGTCGGATCAATACATCTTTATCTGTCAGTAATTGTTTTTGTTTTTCAGTGCTGGCATTGGTCAAAAAATTAGAGAGCTGATCCAGTACCGCAATGGTACTGTCTAATTTATCTTTTTTGACCAGAGGCGAGCCAATATCGACGGCGATAATAATATCGGCTCCCATGGCCTTAACCACATCGACGGGCATGTTATTAGCAATACCACCATCGACCAATAACTTGCCTTCAATTTGTGCTGGCTGAAGTGCACCAGGTACAGTTGCAGACGCTTGCATGGCTTTAACCATACTGCCATGACTAATCACCACAGGTAAGCTAGTTTCTAAGTCGGTTGCAACCGCTCGGTAGGGAATGGCTAAATCATCAAAATGACCAAATTGCTGTACCAGATCTGTCGACTGACGTAAAAGTTGCGACATAGTCTGTCCACGTAGCAGACCACTTGGCGCCCTCACTTGGCCTTCGTTATAGCCAATGTTTAACGGAATATTGTAACGGTCGCGTAACTGTTTATCCCTGTAGCTCAAAATATTGCGCGGTATGGTGTCCGAGTAGCCACTGTCCCAGTTGACCCCCATCATGATAGCTTCCACTTCACTCGCACTGTAACCCAGTGAATACATGCCAGCGACATAGGCGCCAATGCTGGTGCCCGCGATATAATCGACTGGGATGTTATGTTCTTCTAATATTTTGAGCACGCCCACGTGAGCAGCGCCTTTAGCACCACCACCACTGAGTACGACACCAATTTTAAGGCGCTCTGCAGCCAAAGACGGGGTAACACACAAACACAAAATAATAGAAGCGAGTAGTTGACGCATCATGTGAGGCTACTTTTTATGGGATAAAAATCCAGGGTGAGATTACGAGTGGTCATTTAATAACCACACTCATGCCGGCTTCAAGCACCGCATCCAAATAAGCCTCATTCATCAATGCCTGACGCTGCTTTCTTCTGATACTCATTTTTCGCTTCTCAGCGCGTAACATATTCAAACCAAAGTGTCGCATCGTGGCAAGATTAGTCGCTGCATTACCACGGTATATCTGGCACGCATCCTCACCTAAACTCACATCCAGCACCCAGTGCAACTGGTTTTCG
>NZ_JAKKRK010000085.1:0-10036 GCF_025654545.1 Shewanella sp. SM20
TGCCACCCTGGCGTTCTAGTTTTAACTGTCTCACCCATTTATCCATAGTGGACTTACCTACGTTCATCGCCTTTGCAGCTTCGATGATGCTATGGTTTTTATCGAGGACTAATTGGGCTGCTTCAAGTTTGAATTCAGCACTAAATGTTTTTCTGGTTGTCGATCTCATGTGTTCACCTAAAGTCATCTACGAGGTAATAATATCACCTCTATTTAGGTGGCCAAAATTAGTGTGCCACTACAAAGAGCCAACTGCTGCAGTGGCAATATGATTGCTCCACCACTCCATTAACTTGGTCCGTCGCTCTAGATAGGTAGTGCGATTATAGGCGCTGCGGATTTGGTTTTTATCTACGTGGGCTAACGCGGCCTCAATGACATCACCATCAAAGCCCTGTTCGTTTAAGGTAGTGCTCGCCAGCGAGCGTAAACCATGACCCGTTGTTCTTCCCTTTAATCCCATCCGCCCTAATGCTTTGTTGATGGTTTCTGGATCTGTGTGCTTTTTGGGATCTTTAGATGACGGAAAAACGAATTGGCTTTGTTCACTAATCGGCTTAACAGTTTCGAGTATCGCAAGGGTATGCTCTGTAAGCGGGATAATATGCTCACGATTCATTTTCATGCGTGATTCAGGAATAGTCCAAAGTTTGGCATCAAAATCGATTTCTTCCCAACGGGCTCCGGCCGCTTCATTTGGCCTGGTCATTGTGTGCAATTGCCATTCAATCAAACACCGGGTCGTTAACAATAAATTGGCGTTTGCGACGGTCTGCAGTAATTCAGCTAGCTCTGCTGGTTTTAATGCCTTCAGATGCTCCACTTTGCTTTTTCTAAAAACTTCTCGAATACCTGACAACGGATTGGCATGAATGTAACCAGAGTTAACCGAATAGTTCATGATTTCATTCAGTAACTGAGCGGTACGTTTAACCGTTTCAAGATGCCCCTTCTGTTCAAGGGGCTTGAGCGCGGCAATGGCTATAGGAGCCGTGAGTCTGCTAATCGCAATACTCCCCAGCTTAGGGAAGGCATACAGCTCAAGCTTGCGCCAATTGCCTTCGATGGTTTTAGCCTTAATGCTTCCCTGCTTTGAGTCCATCCACATTTGCGCAATATGCTTCAGAGTTTGAGCGTTCTCTGTTGCCGCTTTTAATTTGTTTTCAACTTTAAGTAATTGAGGGTCGATGCCTTCGGCCAAGTTTTTTCGCGCTGCTAGTGCTTTATCTCGCGCCTCAGCTAAGAATACGTCAGGGTATGAGCCTAAACCAAAATAGGTAGGTTTGCTGGTGGAGGGACGTATGTATCTAAATTCCCATGTTTTCCCTGCTGTGCGCACATAGAGATAGAGATTGCCACCATCTGACAATCTATAGGGCTTTGCTTCCGCTTTAGCATTGAGCACCGCTTTTGCAGTCAGCTTATTTGTACTTCTTCCCATACCGTTCTCCTCCCTCAAATTAAGCCCCAAAGTAATGCTTGATTTTGGCATTATTTCGCACTCTAAAATCAAGCATTACTTATCACTGAATAAATTCAGATAAATCAGGATATTACCAAGTTAAATCTGGGCTATAAAATCGAGAAAATCAAGTAAAAAAACGGCATAAAAAATGGGTATTTTTTGAAGTCAAAAGTAATGCCAAAATTTACCAAATTTCCTTGGCATTACTTTTGGCATTACTAAAGATTTCGGATGCTGTAGGATAGTATTAAACAATATAGGATTGTAAGCTATTGATTTTTATAAAAAGCAGATAAGTAAAAAGACGCCCTAGGACGTCTTTAAACTTGAATTTGGCGGTGAGAGAGGGAGTCGAACCCTCGATACGTTACCGTATACACACTTTCCAGGCGTGCTCCTTCGGCCACTCGGACACCTCACCATATCTCGATTTATGTTAGCGTGGTTAATCTTTCACGTTTAAGAATCACTAACGATTTCGTATAGCCTTGCCGAGAGGCTTTCATCGTTAACGGAGCGGTACTGTACGCAAAAGCCTAAAGGGGGTCAAGTAAAAAAGACTCAGTTTCAGGCGGTTGCACAATTGCTAAACAAACCGCCGTGATTTCTTGAATCTTTTCACCGTTTTATACCGTTAATTGACGGTAAATTTGTGTACTTCTTTTGACATTGAATTCGCGTCAAACGTCAGGGCTTTGGTCAGCTCCCTAAGCTCATCGGAGATCCTTTGAGTATTAAGGTAAATCTCACTGATCTTCAGTGCATTACGGTTTACGTCTTCGGATACCGCCGATTGCTCATGGGTTGCTGTGGCAATTTGCTCGTTCATGCGGTCAATAATGTCTACTTGCTCCACAATACGTTTCAATTCGATACCAGCCTGTTCGGCTTCATGGACACTGCTATTAGCCTGAGCTAACCCTCTGTCCATGGCTTTTACTGCAATGCTCGCTCCCGCCTTCAATCTATCTGTCATATTTTTAATGTCAGAGGTCGAGGTTTGTGAGCGCTGCGCTAAACTTCGGACTTCGTCTGCAACTACAGCAAAACCGCGGCCCATTTCCCCTGCGCGGGCAGCTTCAATGGCGGCATTAAGCGCGAGTAAATTAGTTTGCTCAGCAATACTGCTGATCACTTCAAGCACTACCACTATGCCGTGAATTTCACGATCTAAATCGTTAATGGCTTTAGAAGCTCCACTAATATCGTCGGCTAACGCTTTGATCGCTTTGCTGGTTCGGCCGACTTCGAGGTTGCCTTCTTTAGCCTCTATATTGGCGGCGGAAGACGCTTCGGATGCTTGCACTGCATTGCTGGCAATCTCGGCCACTGTTGCACTCATTTCTGTCATAGCGGAGGCCACTTGTTCTGCCTCACTGTGGCCCGCCATCACATCTTGCTCCATGGCATGGGTACAGAGATCCATTTGCGCAACAGCTTGTTGCAATTTAGCGCCACTGGAACGTACATGTAGGATCACTTTTTCAAAATCACTCATCATGTCGTTAAAGGCGATGGCGAGTTCACCGAATTCATCGGAGCTAGAGTGAGTCAGACGCACACTTAAGTCGTAATGTTTACGGGCTTGCGTGATGGTCGAATATAAGTGATGCACACTGTCATGCAAATAACGGATAACAGATAGACTCAATATCAAGACTATCGCCAATACTGAGATTAAGGTCGCGAGCACTAAGAACATTTTCTCATTCGCTAATGTTAATCTTTCATGGGTGGTATTAAGTAAATCTGCCGAGACTTGCTGTTCAAACTCACGTAATAGCTCAATCCGCGCGGTCGATTTACTGAACCACTCTTCAGGACTTTGTTGCAGGATTTTTTGATTATCTTGCTCGAATGCGATTTGACGTAACAACTCAACGTCATGCATTGCAGCTGAACTCTGTAAACGGTTAAACGAGGATAATAAATCAGAATTTGCTAGCGCTAAAAAACGCTCTTGATAGGTATTTTGCTCCGAAACCAAAGTAATAAATTTGGCATAAACCTTAGGCTTAAATCCAGCTTGGCCAAAAGTTGAGCTGAGTACCGCCCTTTCAATCCCCGCCCTTTCCTTTAATTGCAAAAAAGCACTAAAAGCCGTCGCTTTAATGGCGATTTCTTGATTAGCACCCGTTTTTGCGGTTTCATCAACTATTGTCAGTAATAACTTATTTAACTCAGTGTAATAGGCAACTTCATCGGCGACACTGATACTTAAACTATCCACCTGCGAGCGGATTGCATTTAAACGCACGAGTTGAGCGTTTAGCTCTCTAAGTTTTGGGGCAAATATCTCCGGCAGATGGTTCTCAGTGATAAATTGCTGATAGAGGCCGAGCTGCGTATCCGTTAATTGTCTTTGACCAGGAATTTTACCCGCAAACGCTTTTCCTGCTGAGCCAATAAATCCAGCACTCATGCCGCGCTCTTTTTGTAACTCATGCACTAAATTACTGTTGGTGACGGCCAGCTCGCTTAATTGCACTACTAAGGTTAAATCTTTTCTATATTCATATTTTTCAATGAGGTAAAGCGTGCCACATAAAAAACAGGCTAACAGTGGAGGCAAGACAACCATTAATAATTTTTGTTTTAGACTGAGATTACCAATCCATTGCCATTTCATAGAAATATCCTTTTAAACTTAGTTTTAGATCCAAACACCGAACACCGAACACTAGGTATAGCATAATATCAACCGTAGGACGACTAAGGTTTATGGAAATTGCGCAAGCTAATATCCTGATAAACGAGGATTTCCCCCATATTCCATCAATAGCTTAGATTTTGCTAATCGCAGAGCAAATTTAAGAAACGTCAAACAAGGATCAGATAGAAATAAAAAACGCATTGAAAATTCCAATGCGTTTTTCTAGAGAAAGGAACACTTAATACTGTGACTGAAGATGACTCTAACTGAAAAGCTGTGGGAATAATCCCTTCACACCAGCCGCAATGACTTCGATACCAATAGATAACATCAAGAGTCCCATGAGACGGGTAATCACGTTAATACCCGTTTTGCCGAGGATCTTATAAATGATAGATGCCATTCTAAACAGGCCAAAACTTACTAAACCAAACACTATCACAGTAATGAACATCGCAATAATGTTCGACAATGAATTATGCTCAGCGGCAAAGACAATCACCGAACTGATAGCGCCAGGTCCCGCCATCAGTGGCAAAGCCAAAGGCACAACCGCCACAGATTCCATCGCCGAGGATTCGCGGTCTTCCTCTTGGTTACGCTTCACTTCACCTAACTTACCTTGCAACATTGACATCGCAATAATGGCAATCAGGCTGCCACCAGCAATTCTAAAGGCAGATAACGAAATGCTGAACATATTCAGAATGTGCTGCCCCGCCACAATCGTGACTAAGAGGATCACCACAACCGCAAAGTTCGCTACTTTACCCGTGTGATTCCGCTCAGCCTCCGTTTGATGGCTCGTTAAGCTCACAAACACAGGCAACAAGCCAACCGGATTAATGATGGCAACGAGGCCAAGAAAAAATTTAACGTAAAGAGTTAACTCCAAGGGACTATCCTTATGTGCGTGTCACGCCGTCTTCATCAAAATAAGCTTGAGGGCAAGTATAGTATCTCAAGCGCTATTGACTGAAAAATGAGATTTTTGAGGTTAAATCACAACTTCGAATAATATTTAGTTATCGAAGCCGATGCATTTTCAGCGCAATTTTAAACAAACAAGTTACCCTAAGTGTAGTTTTATTACATAAAAGCACGATATTGTCGTTGATATCACACTTTCAACGCGGCTTTAGGTGTAATTTTCTACCATAAAGAGGATTTAGTGAATGCCTTGATTCACTAAATCTTTTTAGGAGTATTAATCATGACAGTGACCAATGCACAAGAACTGGATCTCATGGTCGAGCGAGTGGCCAAAGCACAAGCCGAGTATGCAACATTCAGCCAAGCGCAAGTCGATAAAATTTTCCGTGCAGCGGCCCTCGCCGCTGCCGATGCGCGTATCTCGCTGGCCAAAATGGCCGCCGCAGAAACCCGCATGGGTGTCGTTGAAGACAAAGTAATTAAAAACCACTTTGCCTCCGAATACATTTATAACAAATATAAAGATGAAAAAACCTGCGGAATTTTATCTGAAGATGTCACCTTCGGTACTATTACCATTGCTGAACCCGTAGGCATTATCTGTGGCATAGTCCCCACCACGAACCCCACATCGACTGCCATTTTTAAAGCCTTAATCAGCCTTAAAACTCGTAACGCGATCATCTTCTCGCCCCATCCTAGGGCCAAAATATCGACCACAACTGCAGCAAAATTAGTGCTTGATGCTGCCATAGCCGCGGGCGCGCCCAAAGACATTATTGGTTGGATTGATGAACCCAGCGTTGCACTATCAAATCAATTGATGACTCACCCTAAGGTGAATTTAATCCTCGCAACAGGTGGCCCTGGCATGGTGAAAGCCGCCTACTCTTCCGGCAAACCCGCGATTGGCGTAGGTGCGGGTAACACGCCTATTGTTATCGATGAAACTGCCGACATCAAACGCGCGGTCAGTTCGATTCTCATGTCGAAAACCTTCGATAACGGCGTCGTTTGTGCGTCAGAACAAGCGGTAATTGTGGTCGACAGTATTTATGAGCAGGTTAAAGAGCGTTTCGCAACCCATGGTGGCTACATGCTATCGAAGGATGAAACCGCGGCGATGCAGCACGTCATTTTAAAAAATGGCGGTTTGAATGCTGATATCGTTGGCCAAAGTGCTGCCAGTATCGCGAAAATGGCGGGCTTTGAAGTGCCACACTGGACAAAAGTGTTGATTGGTGAAGTCACCGACATTTGCGACAGCGAAGCCTTCGCCCATGAAAAATTATCACCACTGCTTGGTATGTACCGCGCCATCGACTTTAACGATGCCATGGATAAAGCTGAAGCTTTAGTCGCACTCGGCGGCATTGGCCACACATCAGGGCTTTATACCGACCAAGATACCCAAACCGAACGTGTACATGCCTTTGGTTTTAGAATGAAAACGGCGCGTATCTTGATCAACACCCCAGCCTCACAGGGCGGCATTGGCGATCTGTACAACTTCAAACTAGCGCCTTCGCTGACGTTAGGCTGTGGTTCTTGGGGTGGCAACTCGATTTCAGAAAACGTTGGCCCGAGCCATCTGATCAACAAAAAAACCGTCGCTAAGAGGGCCGAAAACATGTTGTGGCACAAGCTTCCTGCATCTATCTATTTCCGCCGCGGCAGTTTACCCATCGCGCTCGAAGAACTGAGCGATAAAAAACGCGCGCTGATCATCACAGACAGATTTTTGTTCAATCACGGTTATTGCGATGAAACCATGCGGATTTTAAAAGCCCAAGGCCTTGAAACCGAAATTTTTTACGATGTTGAAGCCGACCCCACCTTAGCCATAGTCCGTCAAGGCGCTAAGGTCGCTCAAAGCTTTAAACCCGATGTGATAATTGCGCTCGGCGGCGGCTCACCAATGGATGCGGCTAAGATTATTTGGGTAATGTACGAGCATCCAGATGTGGATTTTGCCGATCTAGCATTGCGCTTTATGGACATTCGTAAACGTATCTACAAATTCCCTAAAATGGGCACCAAAGCCATGATGGTGGCAATTCCTACCACCTCAGGCACTGGCTCAGAAGTCACACCTTTTGCGGTAGTGACAGACGAAATTACAGGTAAAAAATACCCGATTGCCGACTATCAACTCACGCCCAATATGGCGATTGTTGATCCAAATCTTGTGATGGACATGCCTAAATCCCTCACAGCCTTTGGTGGCATAGATGCGGTGACCCATGCATTAGAAGCCTATGTCAGCGTGATGGCGAATGAGTACAGCGATGGCCAAGCGCTACAAGCCCTCGACTTACTGTGCAAATATTTACCCGATGCCTACAACTTGGGTTCACAATCACCTGTCGCCCGTGAAAAGGTCCACAATGGCGCCACTATTGCGGGTATCGCCTTTGCTAACGCTTTCCTTGGGATTTGCCACTCAATGGCACACAAACTAGGCGCCGAGTTCCATCTCGCCCATGGCCTAGCCAATGCGCTGCTGATCAACAACGTAATACGCTTTAACGCAACGGATCTGCCCACTAAGCAAGCGGCCTTTAGCCAATACGACAGGCCAAAAGCCCTGTGCCGTTATGCTGCCATCGCAGATCACTTGAAACTAGGCGGAAAGACGGATGAAGAAAAAGTCGAAAAATTGCTTGAGAAAATCACACACCTCAAGAAGACGATTGGCATTCCTGCTTCTATCCAAGAAGCCGGTGTCAACGAAGCCGACTTCCTCGCCAAGTTAGATGAATTAGCCGAAGATGCGTTCGATGATCAATGTACCGGTGCCAACCCACGTTACCCATTGATTAACGAGCTGAAACAACTGTTCCTCGATAGCTATTATGGCCGTGACTATAGCGACAACAACTAGGTTATCGCCTGCCAATGCTAGGCTCGTGCTTAATAAAAGCCGCGCGACATAAATGAAGAAGCCCTCGAATGAGGGCTTTTTATTGCGTGATGTTCCGTGAATGACCTAATGCGTTAATCGATCGCACGCAAAATGACTTCACTAGCAGCTAACTCAACTGGGCATCACTCACTTACGATCACTAAGCTGAACATCACAACAAACTGTGACTAACGCTGTGCCAGTACATAATCAATGGCGCTGGTGATGGCTGCAACCTGCGCCAGATTACATTCGGCAGGCGTGGCCGTTGGGCTATCTGGGTACACTTCTGTCGTGGTGTTATAGGTACAACCCGTGACACTGCTGCAAAGCCCTAATGACTTAAGCGGATAGTTAATCACCCCGTGCTGCACCACAGTCGAGCCAATGATCTCGCCTTTCTCATCGGCAGGAGCAATGTGCGTCACTTTACTCACACTATCAATAATGGCTTTCTGAAAGGCATCCATTGAGTGCTCTGTATCACCCACAGCATAAAAACCATCTGGGATAGTACCTTTGACGTACTCTTTACCATCACGGGCGCAAAGCGCTGGACGAAATTCTAATTCATCTGAATCAGTGGTTTCATGTAAGTCCACATGCAGATCAAAACCTTGCTCTACGGATGCAACTAGAGCCATCAAGGCCGCCGATTCCTCTGCGGGGCTGTTGGCATAGAATGAACGGTTTGGATCGATAGCCTTTGGATTCCAGCGATTAATGGTCTCGTAACCCCAAGGACTCACACATACGGCAACCACTAAATTCACCCGTTGCACGTAATTCGCCGCTTCATTCGTTAAAAAGGCCAATGCGCCATGCACACCGCTGGTCTCATAACCGTGCACACCACCAGTCACGAGCACGGTTGGCTTTTGTGGATCAAACTGCTGGCTTTTTACCGCAAATAATGGGTAACGATCGGCATTAATCGATAAGGCGCCATATTGCACAACGGTAAGCCCAAGTGCCAAGAGTGCAGCTTCCATCGCCTTGAGTGGCGTCACGACATCGTCCTGATACGAACGCTTTATTTTGGCGCTTGCAAGCCATGCAGCTTTTTCAGCCTCGCCCCATTTTTCGCCTATAGTGCCGATGGGATAAAATGTTAAATTTGCCATAATTCCTCTATTTTTAGTTCTATTCGGTAAAGTTCTTTTTATTCAAGTTCTTTGCACTCTAGTGCTTTCGTTCAAACTCTTTTCGCTCAAGCTTTTTCGTTGAATTACTATTCAGTCGAATGATAGTGCTCGTGTTTGGATGATAAATGAGTACAGTCAACCTAAAGCACTAGCTGCATGGGAATATCACGGATCCCGCCGCGTTCTCGCTCGGGTCCAAGGGGCACAAAGCCAAAGCCTAAGTACACAGCCTGCGCATTCAGCGCCGAGTTCACGGTAAATATGCCCGAATTGCCTTGGGCTAAACATTGAGCTTTGGCATGTTCCCACAACATTCGCGCCACGCCTTGCCCCTGCGCATGGGAGGCGACAAAGAGATGGTATAAGTGACTATTCGCCTTCATCCCCACTACGCCTGCGAGTTGGCCTGAGTCCGTTATGGCGACATGGTACTGATAACCCATAGCAAAGTAGCTACCAATCGCCTCTATCGACATGGCATTGACTAAGATTGCAGCGCCCTCAGCAGTGCAAGTTGGGGCGATAAATTCTTGGGTTAATTGAGTGAGTAATACGCTTATTTCAGGGATGTCAGTTAAGGTTGCGGCTCGAATTTTCATCTTAACTCCTTGATTAAAAACATTTCATGACACAATAAAAAGCCAGAACAAAGTCTGGCTTTTTAAGATACTGAATCAAAAGGCACTTAGTAAAGAATCCGCCTTCTTAGAAGGCGGCTTTGACTTGCCCCTGGAAGGGGCTATTCCAAAAACTACATCATCTGCAACGACAATTGAGCCTCATGTTCCTGATCTTGTTTATCTTGATGGCGCACATATCGTCTAATGATTTCTTCATTAACACCTACTGTATCTACAAAATAACCTCTGGCCCAAAAGCTATTGCCCCATAGCTTTTTACGTACATGAGGGAATTTATTGAATAGCCTTATCGCA
>NZ_JAKKRK010000086.1:0-9786 GCF_025654545.1 Shewanella sp. SM20
GTTAATGTTTTACCTGGCACGGGGCGACCTTCTTTTCTGGCAATATCTCGCCAATGATACAAGGTTTGCACCGCGATGCCTTCTTCCCGAGCGACCTCTGCGACCGTTAAGTTGTGAGGAGGTAATAATTTTTTAAGGATCGCCTCTTTACGTTCTGGTGAATACCGAGCCATATCGTTCTCTTTTGCCGCACCCTGTCTTTAAACATAATGATTATTTAGGGGTGACAACAATCCTGACACAGGGGGGTCCTTTGAAACAATTACAGACTTGATAAACCATCGCCTTCGCAGAAGACATATCAGAACACTCAAACTCAAGTTGATTTAACAAATCACCGAAAAACTCATCTTCTAAGAAGCCAAACTCATAAAGGGCAATTTTAATTTCATCAGAGATAGCTTCTTCATCTCCAGAATTCTTGGAAATAGTCAATCTAAACGATGAATTAGAATAACTCACATATAGATAATAAACCTCTCCTTTCTGGAAGCTCGCAAACTTCAATCCTGGACGGCTATCCATTCCTCGCTGGGAATCATAGGGAAGTAAACTAAAAGGTGTAAAATCAAACGACTCTTCCGCCAACTCTCTATAAAGGAATGCAGTTTTAATTTCACTTTGATAGTGGTTTCTTTGCGACTGGTGCATCAGGATCACTGTATCCTCTTCCAACATCACAAAGCCTTGTTCCGTGATATGAAAGAGCGATGGCGTGGTAATCAGCAAATGCTGCCAATTCTGCTGATTAAAGTCCTGCGTCGATACGCTCGCGGAGCAGATGGCCTCCAAGCTTTCGAGCACATTTCCTGTGCTAAATAGCGGGTCATCAAACACTTGTTGAACATAGGTTTGCTTTTGGTTCCATTCATCGTCTGATGCAAGAGACAAGCGTAGCAATCTTGACCAAGAAAAATCCCTTCGGGCGTTTTTACCACGTAAAGAACTCAGCACATTGTATTTATTACCGCCCGTATTGATGAAATAAGTGCCTTTACAGAGAACGGCTCGCTCCCATGCATAGTTCATGTTTTCAGAACCATCTATCAGCAGATCAAAGATGGACTCTGCCGCTTTGGCATAATGTGTAAATTGCGACAAAACTTCTTCGTTGTCGGACCATTCCACATCCTGATTGGCTATGAAGTAGTCCACAACGCCGGAGAATTTAAGCACAAATCCAATCTGCCCCTTTAGGTACGGGTGATGCTCAATCTGTAAAATCCTGGTCCGCCATTCATTCGATTTCAGCAGCAGATGTGCTTTTAACTTTTCTTCAAATACCTGATATTCAGGAAACGCCTTAATATCAATATCATTGCGCAGTAAATCGAGAATTGGAGCTCTATGGCTCGCCAACTCATTCAAACTGACGAGTGAGGCATGATAGTCCGAGAAAGTATTGAATATCTTGTGCTCAGTCAGATTGAACACAACTCGCATCCATTCAACCAATTCTTGGTCACGTTTGCCATTGGCGATGGCACTGTAGAATGCGAAAAAACGAAGTTTTTCGGGGTAGCTTGTCGAATTGGCGAGAACTTTTTTAAAGGTCTCAATTTCCCGATAATAATCAGCATTTACCAAGTATTGGGTGATACCTTCCTGCGTTCGATCAGCGCTGAGCAAATCAAGATGCTCTATCAACTTGATAAGCTGCCCCTGTGATAGGGCGTTGGCATTTTCATACTCTTGTAAACTCAACACCTTTACTTCAGCGCCGTCAAAGAAAGTTTGTTGGGCCTCGTAGACACTAGTCCCACTTTGCAGCAGTTGATGCTGCGCAATAAATAACCCAATGAAATTCATCAGCTCGTCATCGAACGTATTGTCATCCGAATCGGTATTGCGAAATGGCCAAAATACATCGGCCCATTCGTTATCAATTTTGTAAATAAAGTAGTCATACCCTGAAACGGGCAAAGGCTTACGGGGCAAGCTGTAGTGTGTCGGCCAATCACCTTGAAACGATTGAATTTTTTTCTCTAACTTGGCTTTGAAGTTTTCAAAGGTAGTTAAGGGTTTGCCCCGTGCATTCATTTTTATGTAAAGATCATCAGTCAGTAAAAACTTTTCCAGGTTGAGAAATCTGAAGGTGATTACCGGCGATTCGTCGTGTGTCAACCTCAGGTAAAACTCAGGATGCCCACTGAATTTCAGGTGGATAGCATCCAGCATTGTTAACATCGACTGGATAGTTGGATCCAGGCACCAAGACGTAAAAAACCAATGTTGGTCTTTGATAATTGCAGAAACGGCATCTGCGGATCCGCAATCAGCTATCTGACTGTAATCAAAAGAAGATGTAACCAGCGCATCACAAAATTCACGCGAGCTGCTTCTGGTTTCATAGGTGAACCGAGCTTGCTGATTATGACTCAGGATAACATTGAAGGACTCCCGCTCACCCGCACTTACCGCCAAATACCAGTGCAATAAAAACAAGGTGGTAAGTCGTTGCTGCCCATCGAGAGGAATAAATTTTGATGATTCCGTGATGCTGCCATAGACAAAATCAAGGTCATTAAAAGGCCGGTTAGACTCCAGGTAGCCAAACAGGGCTTGTAAGAAGGTGTCCCGAACAACGGCCTCTTTTTGACGGCCCTGAGCGTAATCTCGCTGAATGATGGGAATTTCAATCTTCAAATCAGAGTCGCGAAACAGCTGGAAAAAACTCAAGCGCTGCCCATCATGCTCGAGGTCCAATGGTTCAGTCATTGCTTGCTCCTTGCTCTGGTAAGTAATCGGCCAACATTTGCTTTAGTGCATTCACATAGTCGTTTGCATCAGCCTCATTCCAGTGAGCCTGTTCCGTATAGGCTTTACTGTAATATTTTAAAAATGCATTCTTGGTGCAAATAGGCACAAATACCCCACGACTGTCGCTGTCAATAATCCGAGCGCGCTTGATTGGGAAAAGTGCGTTTTTGTAACTGCGATTGGTGCTGGAATCAAGCAATGCCAAATTGCCAAGATCATCAATCCAATCTACCGGTTGCTGGTGGAGTTTTTCGTTTACTGATTCAAAAAAATCATCAAAGCTGTGTCCGAGAAAATCGTCGTTTTGGAAACTCTCGACCTCACTCAACAGTTGACTGATTTGCTTATCTGCAGCCTCAATTGCAGCCTCAATTGCAGCCTGTTGGTGTTGCGCGCTCTTGGAAAGTTCTCCTTGGGGAAGGAAGAATGTGAGGGCACTTGGGTCGTTTCGTAAAAAATGCGCTAACTCATCAAGCCACTTGGTCCGCTCTTTTCCTTTTGGGGCATGCTCACCTCTGGAGCGTATATGCTCAATATCCCACTGCTCATGCTTGAATCGGTCAAATGGGAAGCGAACATCCGCATTTTTGGTTGATAGAAGCGTTTGAATATTGAACAGCAGCAAGAGTTGCCGGATCTCCATGCGGTGATCCTCATAATTTAAGTTTTCGATATCCTCCGGCAGATCTTTTGTAATTAAAGCTCTTAAGAAGCCTTTTAATTCGGTTTTAGTCATCCTCTGTTCAGCCGAGAATTCTTTTAGGCGTGCAACACTTAGATTGCTTTGAACCAAGAAGCCTATCAAATGGTACAGCTCGCGGTCTTGGTACCAATCCTCAAAGCTCAAAAAGTAATCTTTAACTTCTTTCCATAACTCATCAATGGACTTTCCATTCTCATAGAGGTCGTCCTGGAACTGAGTAAAGGTATAAAAAGCATCGTTGCCCTGTTTATTGCCTTTCATTAAATCGAAAATATATTCGATGCGCGTCGGATAAGGTTTACTGGAATCGTTGATGAAATACCAGAAAGGCGGCTCCTGAAGGCGTTTTTCAATTGCGTCCCACTCCGAGGCAATCTGCAGCTGCTTTAACTTGGCTTCTTCAGATTTAAAGTGCGATTGTTTCAAAAATAGCGCCTTAATCAGTTCTGCATTGGTCAATGGGATTTTGCCGATATTAATGCGAGCGAATACATCAATGGCGTAGCCTTGGCCAGCACTTTCTCCAGTTAAGTCATACCAAATGACTTTGACTGCATGCAGATTTTCAGAAGTCTCTAGTAAAACTCTAAGCACATGAGCTTCATCGTGTCTATTGCGACCCTCATCTCTGAACCAATGACGAATGGTTTGATAGGCTTGGTGCATGTGGAAGTAGTCAATGTTATCTTCGAAACCGTCTTCATGGATCTGCTTTAAAAAATCAGCGCAATTAGGGCGTGTTTCATACGCCAATGAAAACAATGATTTGCTGTAGCAATTTTCAAGGGTATCTTTGAGATGAACTTGTTCTAAATAACGCAAAATGAGATAGAGCGTAGTCAAGCGTTGCTGACCGTCAACCACATGCCAGTTGTCTTTTCCGCGAACAACGACAATAGGCTGCAAGCAATAAAATGCTGATGGTTCCTTTTGCGGTGCTTTCGCAAATTCCAATATGTCACTTAATAGCGCTTTGACTTGGGTTTCACCCCAACGATACCCACGCTGATAAGCTGGGATAAAAAAGTCTTCGTTCAGAAGCTCATACACACTTTTTAGACACAGATTTGAATCAATAGCAGGCGTTTCTGACATACAACACGGTCCTTGTGGTCATCGGGGCAACGATGAATGCTTTTAAAAGGGCAAATGCCAAGCGTTGAATTCCCCAATATAGAGATTTAGATAATTAAAATCTAGCACTTAGCGCTTGCGAATACTTGTTAAACACTCTTTCGGCACGTAGATCCAGCCTTCGGTGGTGACGTCTTCGGTTGGGGTGGCCATCAGCTGTGGTCGCTGGTGTTGGAATAAGGCCTCAACGGCGCAGTAGGCGTCATCGCGGCAGTCGGTGTGCCAGTGATTAAAATCGGTTTGCTCAGCAAGATTATCGATATATTGCTGCACCAAATCTGAGATCTTAAGCACTGTCGGGTAGCTTTCCAATGCGTTGTGTTGGCAATTTTGTTTTAGCTCAGTTGCCAGATACCGTTTGGGTTTGGCGTAAAGCCGAATTTGCGCAGTAAATGCAGGCCTTTGGTGGCTTGGCTGCCGATCATGTCTTTAACTGCCGACAGCGGGCTAAAGCCGTGGGCGAATAACTCGCGCTCGGTATGGCGGTATAAATACGGGTTATCGCATGATGCAGTAAAAGGCGTGGTAACAGCTTCGCCTTGTAATAACTGCAACAAACCATTGGAGAAGCCCAATGGCGTATCGATGGCCATCACCACGTTCTGCACAGTAAATGCTGCTTTGGTTGCGTCTTCAAACTGGCACAGCTTGGCCACCGTGAACAGCCAGTCGGTATAACTGGCTGCTGCGGCAATCGAATCGCGCAAGTTGCCACGCCAAGGTTTACCGACCAGCTCGCCTTGCGGATTTAACACCACCAGCGCATCGCGGCTGTTGGCGTTTTTCTCGCAGTTCCAGGCGCCGACATCCCAGCCAATATACCAAGCTTGCGGCGCAGTCATTAGGCTGCGCCTGCTGGTTTTACTAAACGAGTTTTGCCGGTTAACAGCTCTTGCATCATACCTCGTTTGATTTGGCGGGTTTTGTTGAGGCGCTTTTCTAAGGACTGAATATCTTCATCCATCTCATTTAGGATTACAGATATAGCTTCTTGCTCTTCTAGATTCGCCGGAATTACTAGCTGAAATTCTTCAAAAAGTGCTTTAGAAACAATTAGTGTCGCAGTAATACCGGCCGACGCCTTTAGTCTGTCGCTTGATAATTCAATAGCATAAAATAGGAAGTCGACATCTATATGATCATATGGAATCACAGCGTTTATCTGCTGATTGCAAGCTCCATCCCTACGCAAGATAGCGTTCTTGCCGATACTCGCTATGCAAGTTACCAACACAGTATTGGCAGGAAGAGGTCTGATGGATTGAAGACCTTTTTGAGATATTTTTCTCTCACTTGAATAGATATTCTTCGAATGAGATATATCTGTTGGAGTTATCCATGGAACATCACCATTCCAGTACTCTGCTGAACTGGTCGAGGGGGTTCCCCCAGTAGACACTCGCCCTAATTCAAAAATTGTTTTCACTTCCCAATCCTCTGGGATTTCGCCGAGTTCGCTGGGTTTGTAGCCTTTTTTGCGGCCGTCGGGGTGGTGGGCGCTCTTTTCATAAGCAAAGGCGGGCAGGCGGGTGCGGCCGGTGAGCAGTTGTTGCATGGTCGCCGTTTTAATCGCCTGCTTTTTCGCAATCAGTTTTTCCAGTTCCTGAATCAACGCATCCACATCCGATAAGGCATTGGCTATGGCGGTTTGTTCGGGCAGTGAAGGTAAAGAAACCTTAAACTGCCGAAGAGTACTAATTGTTATTTCTTGTAAGGCAGAACCATTCATCGAGGCTAAAAATCTGTCGGCACATGCTTTACTCGACAAAAAGTGCTTAACATATTTCGATGAAAAATCTGGTCTTACCGATATAAGTGCAACTCCACGTGTTAAATTGGCGCCGGCAAGATCGTTGTCTATATACCCAATCTCGCCTACTTTGCCTCGCAATGGTATAACCAAGTCACCGCTTTTCAACACAGTTCTTCTGTACGATTCGCTTATTGAAGCTGAAGTTCTGATTAAATTGTCAGTCTTGATTACTCCCCCAACAATATCAACGACTCTGAGGCAGGGTATTCCATTTATGATGTTTGGACCTGTTTGAACAATACCGTATGAGATTGGCCGATTAGGGTCCGTAATCTCAGACAAAGAATAATTCTTCCATTCGTCTAGTCGAGGTAGAGAGTTTATCTGAAACTCCAAACCACTTACTTCATGTTGGTTTTTAGATACGTTGATACTCATACCAACCACTCCAAACCCATAGCCTTCAAATGCTCAGCCACTTTGGCACTTAATACATCCACTGACTTGCTGATCTGCGGTAATGGCTCGGCATAACGCTCTTCCAAATCTTTCACGCGGCTGGCCAGTTGTTGGCCCATACGTTCAATTTCAGCCTGAATGCTGGCTTGTAAGGTGGCTTGCCATTTGTCTTGCACCAATAGGGTTTTCACGTCGCGGATGGTAAGCGTGGCGTAGCGTTTAAACACCAAGAGATCGAGCTTGTCTTGCTGCTCTTTGACAGCCTTTTTGCTGCTGCCTTCGCTATCAAACAGACGCTGGACTTGCTGCAGCGCTTTGCGCTCATCTGGGTCAGATGCGAATTTTAGTCGTGCTTTCACCGATGCTGCAGTGACTTTATCTTTGTCGTTGAGTGCATCGGCCAGCAGGCCGTCCTCGGTGCTGTGCTCTTCAATATAACTTTCCAGCTCCTGGCTGATGTTATCGAGCTCGCCTTGCAAGCGTTCGAGATCAGCTTGCTGCGCGGCAAAAAAGCGTTTCACCAATAAGGCGGGTGGAATGAGTTCGGCTTTGTATTTGGCTTTGCCGATGACTAAATCTGGCACTTCTTTCAGTTTCTCGCCTTTGGCAACCATAAGTTCACGCAGGACTTTGCCCGCGTCCCAGCCGTCTTGCACCAGCACATAGACATCGTCTTGCATGATGTCTTGCCAATAATCCATCAGCAGTTGGTAAACGTCGTATTTGCTTAACAGCGGCACTTGGTCATAGGCTTCCAGCAAGGCCTCGCTAATGCGGTGGATCAGTGCTTTGGGTGTTTCGCTGCCGTCGATACTGTCTAACTGCATTTGCGCAAACCATGCCTGAAATGGCGCGTTGGCGCGTTGGGCAAATTGCTGGAACTCGGTGTGTTGCAGGATAGTTGGCTTCACATCGCGCGCAGCGACTTTGGCGTGCAAATAACCTGGGCGTGCCGGGGTAAATAAGCTATCGCGCAGGCTGGGTAATACTTGCCAGAAATCGCCTAAGGCGGCGACGTCACGCTCTGGGATACCACCGGCTAAATGGGCGGATAAATCGTGTAAGTCTTCGCCTTCGCTGCTGTCGATGTAACGCGGGATATTTAGGTTGTAGTCGTTGCCGGCAATTTCTTTGAGCGAGACTAAACGACTGTAGCCTTTAAGTTCCAGCTGTTTGGTAAAGACATCAACGATTTTATGAATGTCTTGCGCGCGCAGGCGGTTTTTATTGCCGTCTTTGGCAAAGCCTTTGCTGGCATCGACCATAAAGATGCCTCCTGCGGTTTTACTAAGGTCGAGCGGATCTTTGAGCATCCGGCTTGCGGCCGATGCTTTATCAATGACGATAATACAGGCGGGAATGCCGGTGCCGTAAAACAGGTTGGCCGGCAGACCAATAATGCCTTTGATATAGCCTTGTTTTAGCAGGTTTTCGCGGATGCGCGCTTCGGCATTACCGCGGAACAACACACCGTGCGGCAGAATGACTGCGCCTTTGCCAGTGCTTTTTAAGCTTTTGATGATGTGCAGCAAAAAGGCGTAGTCGCCGTTTTTTTCTGGCGGCACGCCCCAGGCAAAGCGTTTAAATTCATCGTGCTCGGCGTTAATGCCGCTGGTCCAGTTTTTATTAGAAAACGGCGGGTTAGCAACGGCAAAGTCGAAGGTTTTCAGCTCGCCGTTGGTGTCTTTCCATTCAGGTGCAGCCAGCGTGTTGCCTTTGGCGATTTTGGCGGTGACGTTGTCATGCAAAATCATGTTCATGCGGGCCAAGGCGCTGGTGGCGTTATCCATTTCCTGACCAAAAATCGACAAGCCGCGGGGCGCTTCGTCATTGGCTTTAAGCAGCAAAGAGCCTGAACCACAGGTTGGGTCGTACACTGAGGTGCTGGGCATTGCATCGGCTGGAATGCCTATCACTTTGGCGAGAATTTTTGAGACTTCCGACGGGGTATAAAACTGGCCCTTGGATTTACCTGATTCAGTCGCGAAGTGGCGCATCAGGTATTCGTAGGCATCGCCTAATAAATCATCGCCATCGGCGCGGTTGCCGGATAAATCTAAACCTTCAAAAATACCCACCAGCTTGGTTAAGCGATCGACCATTTCCTTGCCTTTGCCAAGCTTGTCTTCGTCGTTAAAGTCGGCAATGTCGATAACACTTTTTAAATCATTTTCTTCGGCCAGTTTGGCAATGATTTTGTTAATGCCTTCGCCGATATCGGGCTTGCCCTTGAGTGCGACCATGTTTTTGAAATCGGCCCCGACGGGCACGTCAATCATGGCGGTTGGGTCATTTTGGGCTTTGTCGGACACGTACTTCATAAATAGCATGGTCAGTACGTAATCTTTGTATTGGGAGGCATCCATACCGCCACGCAGCTCGTCGCAGCTGGCCCACAGGGATGAATAGAGTTCGGTTTTTTTGATTGCCATGGTGACTGTGTATTCCCTTAACAAAACTTGGGCCGATGCAGGATATCGTGGCACCGGCTTGCGAGGATGGGGTAAGTGCGCATACCTTACCAGCAAAATGGTACTCGGCGAAGCGTGAGCGTGGCAAGCTGTTTGGTTAATCAACAAATTGGTTGGTAAAACTCAAAAAGATATGGCAAAGCTTTTAGGTCTTTGGGGTGATTCAAGTGGTCCTTATGGGACCACTACAGTTATGGCAAAGTAAGTGAAGGCGATTTACTTCTCGTAAACACTGAGAAAATAAAACCAGGCATGCCCCTAATGCCGTTCACTTAAGAGTGAACGGCATTTTTCTTTGGTCTAACCGGAAACTTGTTTTTGCTCATTTTAAGAACTCGTGGATATGCCCTTTCCCGTTTACCATCCAGCTTAAATTGCCGTGCATTTCGTTCTATATCCAATACGTCTCTCGGGACATTCCCCGGTGTTTGTGATGGCAGTTGTGTCAACTTGAAGATGATATAACTCGCCGCATCCCGAAAACTCAGTTGATTGGGGTGGACCGA
>NZ_JAKKRK010000087.1:0-9205 GCF_025654545.1 Shewanella sp. SM20
ATCTAATGAAAAAGCTTGGGTTATTAAGCTGTCAGCAGCCTAAGCATTCTTATAGGAAAGCGACACAAGAGCATGTTGCAATCCCCAATACGCTAAATCGACAGTTTGCAGTAACTCAACCAGATCAAGTGTGGTGTGGCGACGTGACGTATGTTTGGGTCGGTAATCGCTGGGCCTATCTAGCCGTTGTTTTAGACTTATTTTCCCGCAAACCTGTTGGATGGGCTTTGTCATTATCACCAGATAGTGMGCTGACCTGTAAAGCTTTGAAAATGGCATTTGAGTTAAGGGGTAAGCCTGAGAATGTGATATATCACAGCGATCAAGGTTCGCATTACACRAGCTTGAAATTCAGACAATTAATATGGCGTCTTCAGATTGAGCAAAGTATGAGTCGYCGCGGGAATTGTTGGGATAACGCACCAATGGAGCGTTTCTTTAGAAGTTTGAAATCTGAGTGGATACCCGCYARTGGTTATGGGAATTTTACAGAAGCAGATAAAGAGATCACAAATTACATCACTGGATAYTACAGTGAGACCAGACCCCATCAATATAATGGTGGGTTAACGCCAAATGAGTCAGAACGTTTATATTGGAATGACTCTAAAACCGTGGCCAATTTTACTTGACCACTACAGTTAGCGAGTTCTTTGCCAAGTGGGGTATGAGGTAATACAGCGAGTGTTACTGTATTGGGCAGTGCCAGTACGGCTTTATCTGTATGACGATAACCTATGTCATCAATAATGAGTGCAAGCTGGGCTGCATAGCTTTGAGAAATGCTTAGGGCCAATAGGGCTAAGGAATAAAGTAAGCGCACAATTTCTTCTTATTCATCATGGTGCTGTATCCATGCAATGGCAGAGGTCACTTGATGATCTTGGGCCAGTGATGCATGGGCTGATAGGGCGTCGATTATAGCTAAATTACCAACGCCGGAACCAGTTTCGGCGGCAATTTTTATGTCGGGGATGATCCCTATGTTGTGAATGTTTTCACCTCTAGGAGTATTGTACTGGGCAATTGTGAGTTTAATCGCGTTACCATCTTCTAAAATGGGGATCAGGCTTTGTACTGTACCTTTGCCAAAACTGGTCTCACCTAAGAGTTTAGCACGACCATTTTCTTGTAATGCGGCGGCGAGAACTTCGGATGCAGAGGCCGAGCCTTTGTTGATTAACACTAGCATAGGCACGTTAGTCAGCATGGTTTGCGGTGAGGCATAGTAGTCGGAGTTAGCATCGAAGAAGCGGCCAGAGGTCGAGACTATGCGTCCTTTGGCGAGAAATAGATCCGCAATTTTAACCGCTTGGTCGAGTAGGCCGCCGGGATTATTACGTAGGTCTAAGATAAGTCCTGTGAGTGGTTTGTTTTGCCATTGGCTGAGCGAGCGCACCATATCCTCGGTAGAGTTTTCTTGGAAGTTGCTTAATCTGACATAGCCAATATTGCCATCAAGCAGTTGAGTGCTGACCGACTCTATAGTGATATTGCTTGGCTTGAGTGACACTTTAAAGGTGGCATTGTCATTACTGTGTTTTAGCTCTAAGTTAATACTCTGATTATTGAGACTATGTCTTTTTATTTCAGTAAGGATATCGGCTAGATTCGTTTCAGTCGCCAGGGTGTCGTTAAGTTTAATAATAATATCGCCCGCACGTATTCCCGCTTGCTCTGCGGGAGAATGGGCAAAGGGGGCTATGATGCTGATGTGGTCTTTTTGGGCCGCGACTTCGAAACCGAAACCAAAATACTCGCCGCGATTCGAATCTTTAAGATCGAGTAATTCTTGATGATTCAAGAAGCTGGAATAGGGGTCGAGATGTTCAAAAATGCCTTTGATGGCGGCCTGCACGAGCTCTTCTTTGGGAACGGTTTTGATATAGTAAGTTTCAACCGTTTCAAGTACATCTTGTAGTAATGGATAGTCAAAGTTGTCGCGGTAGGATTTCGCGTTCTCTTGGCTGGAGAGGCTGATGGATAGGCCTAAAGTGAGACCTAATCCAACGCAACTGATATAGCGGATCATGTATTTCATAACGGTCCCCTGTGATAAGGGGACCGTTTTGATTAGCGACAGTATTTCGCTGGATCGACGGCTTGCCCTTTATGCCTTATTTCAAAGTATAGGCCAGGCTCGCTCTGTCCACCTGAACGTCCGACTAAAGCAATCGCTTCACCGCTTTTTACCATCTCACCAGGGCTTTTTAGTAGGGTTTGAGCGTGACCGTAAAGACTCATATAACCTTTACCGTGATCGATGACCATGACAAGACCAAAACCGCGTAACCAGTCGGCATAAATGACTTTACCACCTGAAACGGCTCGAATATTTTGCCCTTCTGGTGCAGACAACATAGTGCCTTTCCATACTACTTGACCGGAGCGTTGGCTACCAAAGCTAGCACTCACACGACCTTTTGTCGGCCATTTAAGTTTGCCACTTTGTTTACCAAAGCCTTCCATCGAGGGGTTATCTTTCATGGCCCGCAGCGCTTGTTCAACGACACGCTTTAAGCTGGCCTCTTCAATTTGCAACTGTTCGAGCTCTGCACCCTTAGAATTTAAGGTGCGTTGCAGCTCTTTGATGGTCAGTTGACGCTGATCTTGCTCTTGGCTCAAACGTTTAGCTTGTACTTGTTGTTCGGCCACGAGTTTCGTTAATTGCTTTTGCTTACTCGTTTGCGACACCTTGATCTCATCTAGCTCGGTCAAGGTTTGCTTTAATTCGTTGATCGACTTCATCCGCGCTTTATTGAGGTATTGGTAATAAGCCAACATACGCTCGATAGTGGCGGGACTTTGCTGATTAAGCATCATCTTAGTGTAATCGTGATTACCGGCAAGATAGGCGCTCGACAGCTGTTTCGACAGTGTTTGTTGTTGAGTCACTTTAAGCGTTTCTAACTCATCTTGACGTTGTTTTAGCTCGGCAAGTTTAGTGTCGATTTGCGCTAAGCTATTTTTGGTGCTGTTGACTTTTTTGGCAGCTGACGCAATCGCTTCTTCATCGCTACGCAGCAATGACAGCAGTTTTTCTCTTTGTTTACTGGTGGTTTTTAATGCGCTTTGTTGTTGATTTATTTGCGTTTGGATTGATTTTAACTCGGACTTACGCTTCTCCAAATCAGAAGCGTGTGCCGAGAAAGATAACATCATAAAGCCAGCAATAATGCTGGCTTTAACAAGGAGTCGAGTGCTCACTAGGTAACGGTTACTCTTTTATGTGGATTAAGGGTTTGCCCGTCATCTCAGCTGGAATGGCTTCGCCGATCAAGGTCAAGATGGTAGGTGCAACATCGCTGAGTTTACCACCTTCATCTATGGTCGCATCGCGTCCAACAAAGACGAAAGGCACGAGTTCACTGGTGTGGGCCGTGTGAGCCTGACCTGTGGTTTCGTCGGTCATTTGCTCGGCATTGCCGTGGTCGGCGGTAATAATACATTCTCCGCCCACTTTCGCCAGCGCATCAACCACACGGCCGATACAAGCGTCGACAGCTTCACAAGCTTTAACGGCGGCATCGAAATTACCTGTGTGGCCAACCATGTCACCATTGGGGTAGTTACAGATGATCACGTCGTACTTGGTTGATTCAATTGCTGCGACTAACTTGTCAGTCAGCTCAGCTGAACTCATCTCAGGCTGTAGATCGTAAGTTGCCACTTTAGGCGAGTTGATTAGGATGCGATCTTCTCCCTCGAATGGCTCTTCTTTACCGCCGTTAAAGAAGAAAGTCACATGGGCGTATTTCTCAGTTTCAGAGATACGCAGCTGAGTACGACCTTGTTTCTGCAGCACTTCACCTAAGGTATTCACTAAGTTTTCAGATGGATAAGCGATAGGTGCTGTGATGTCGCCAGCATACTCAGTCAAAGTGACGAAGTGCATTTTCGGCATAACAGCGCGTTCGAAACCATCGAAGTCTGGGTGAATAAAGCTACGGGTGATTTGACGGGCACGGTCAGCACG
Source organism: Shewanella sp. SM20 (assembly GCF_025654545.1). Lineage (NCBI taxonomy): Bacteria > Pseudomonadati > Pseudomonadota > Gammaproteobacteria > Alteromonadales > Shewanellaceae > Shewanella > Shewanella sp. SM20. The sequence goes on from NZ_JAKKRK010000087.1 coordinate 3,977, forward strand.
GAAGTTCATAAAAATCAGGGCATCGCCGTCTTTTAAGGTCGCAACTTGACCGTTGGCATCTGTGATCGCCGATGAAGAGACGAATTCGTCGTTCTCGTTACGCTCGTAAGCCGCTTCTAATGCTGTAACGGCATTGTCGTATTGGAATTTTGACTTGCCTTGGGTGATTAAATCGTAGGCTTGCGACACGCGATCCCAACGATTATCCCTGTCCATAGCAAAGTAACGACCAATAATCGATGCGATACGGCCATGGCCTAATGTAGTAAACAGATCATCAAAATGGCTCAAGCTGCCCTTAGCGCTGCGCGGTGGCGTATCGCGTCCGTCGAGGAAAGCGTGCAGATAAACCTGAGTTGCACCGCGCGCAACGGCCATACGGCACATAGCTTCGATATGCTCTTCATGGCTGTGGACGCCGCCGGGGGAAAGCAAGCCCATAATGTGCACAGCTCCGCCAGCTTTGATGGCTGAGTCTACCGCATCACATAGCGCAGGATTTTTTTCAAACTCATGATCTGCAATGGCTTTACTGATACGAGTGAGTTCTTGATAAACCACACGGCCAGAGCCTAAGTTAATATGGCCAACTTCAGAATTTCCCATCTGGCCATCAGGTAAGCCAACATCTAAGCCAGAACCTGAAATCAAACTATGGGGATATTTAGCGTTGAGACGGTCGAGTACCGGAGTCTTGGCGTGGAAAATCGCATTATTATGCGTGTTTTCACGGTAGCCCCAGCCATCGAGGATCAACAACGCGAGCGGACGTTTAGCTGTCGTCATAGTGATACCTTTAAGTTTTATAGAAGCGATAGAAATCTGAAATTGGTCAAATATTACTACGTTAGCGGGGTATGAAAAAGCGCTTTACCCCGATTAAGGTCATCGAATCACTAATTCGCCCGATTCTGTGAGTGGCTTGTGACAAGTACAGAGTCAATTGCACTAAAAGTGCGATCTCGAACTGTGACTAAACTGCTGCATTCTGCCAAGGCAATCGGTATACTCTGTGCCCTTATCGAATTTTCGCCATTTATGCGGGCAATCATCATGCAAGAATATATCGAATTTTTTAAAGCTCACTCAATGCTCAGTCTGGCTTGGGTGGGATTATTTGTTGTGCTTGTCGCGAGTATCATCAAATCGAGCATGTCAAAAATCAAAAGTATTTCTCATCAAGAATTAACGATTATGGTGAATAGACAGGATGCTAAAGTGGTTGATGTGCGCTCGAATGACGAGTTCCGCAAGGGCCATATTGTTGATGCACTTAACGTTACGCTCGCCGATATTAAAAATAATCAGATATCAGCCCTTGAAAAGTATAAAGCCAGTCCCATTATATTGGTATGCAATGCTGGCATGACCTCGTCTCAAGCCGCTCAGCTTTTGAGTAAGCAAGGTTTTGAAAACCTGTACAACTTGAAAGGTGGTATGGGTGAATGGCAGGCAGCAAATATGCCTGTTTCAAAAAGCAAAAGATAAGTTGTCGGCGGCAGTTATGATTTAAGCTGTACTCAATCCACAGGATAGTGCAGTAATAAAGTCATCATTGTTTGGCATACTGATCCTACGGTCGCTAAGGGCTTAATGTAAGTTTTTAGACTGGTTCGATCGATACCCGAATATGGGTACAAGTTGGGATGATACCGAGATCTGATATAGGCCTTGAGTAACATAAGCCCCGAGCCAATTTACGTTCAAATAGTAATTGGCTTTCAAATAATAATTGGCTTTCAACGAAAAGCCGATACAACATTGATAGGATAGGTAGGAAATTATGGCTGAAGTAGCAAACAACGAACAACAAGCCCCACAATTCAACATCCAACGTGTTTACACTAAAGATGTGTCTTTCGAAACGCCTAACAGCCCAGCGGTATTCCAAAAAGAATGGAACCCAGAAGTTAAGTTAGATTTAGACACGCGCAGCGCTAAATTAGCTGATGATGTGTATGAAGTTGTCCTGTCTTTAACTGTGACTGCACAAAACGGTGGCGATACCGCTTTCCTATGTGAAGTACAACAAGCCGGTATTTTCTCTATCACTGGTCTGACTGAGCCACAACTGGCCCATTCATTAGGTGCATACTGCCCTAACATCCTATTCCCATATGCTCGCGAAACCGTGGGCAGCTTAGTTGGTCGTGGTACTTTCCCACAACTGAACTTAGCACCTGTTAACTTCGATGCGCTGTTTGCCCAATACGTGCAACAACGTCAAGCTGCTGCGACTGCACCAGCTGCCGAAGAAGCTAACGCTTAATTACATGAAAAACTCTGCCGATATCACGGTATTAGGGGCGGGCTCTTATGGCTCCGCCCTTGCCATTTCTTTAGCCAGCAACGGTCATAAGACCTTGTTATGGGGACACGATCCTGTCCACATGCAAACGCTCGCTCAAGACAAGTGCAACCAAGCTTTTTTGCCTGGTATTGCGTTTCCTGATTGTTTACAGATCGAAGCCGATTTAGCCAAAGCCTTAGCCGCCAGCAACAATGTGTTAGTGGTCGTACCAAGCCATGTGTTTGGTACTGTGCTTGAGCAAGCTAAACCGTTACTCCGTAGCGATGCGCGTATCGTATGGGCAACGAAAGGGCTCGAGCCTGAAACCGGACGTTTGCTGCAAGATGTGGCCCGTGATGTGTTAGGTGAGCAATATCCGCTGGCGGTGTTATCTGGGCCGACCTTCGCGAAAGAATTAGCCATGGGTTTACCTACGGCCATTTCGGTCGCGGGCACTTGTCCTAAATTCACCAACGATCTCGTTGAGCTGTTACACAGCCCTAAACGTTTGCGGGTTTACGCCAACGACGACTTTACCGGACTGCAACTTGGCGGCGCGGTAAAGAACGTGATCGCGATTGGCGCGGGCATGTCCGACGGTATCGGCTTTGGTGCCAATGCCAGAACAGCCTTGATTACCCGTGGTTTAGTCGAATTGACGCGTTTAGGCGAAGCCTTAGGTGCCAATGCCGCCACCTTTATGGGCATGGCGGGGTTAGGCGACTTAGTGTTGACCTGTACCGACAACCAATCCCGTAACCGTCGTTTCGGTTTAGCCTTAGGTAAAGGCTGTGATGTGATGACAGCGCAGGCTGAAATTGGCCAAGTGGTTGAAGGTTATCGCAATACCAAAGAAGTGTTTACGCTTGCGAAACGCCTCGGGGTTGAAATGCCGATCACTGAGCAGATTTACCAAGTATTGTATCAAGGCAAAGCGCCAGTCGATGCTGCTAAAGAGCTGCTCAGCAGAGAAAAGAAATCAGAAACGCCTACGCAATAAACCGCGAGCCGTGATGATGCTGTAATGCCGAATAAAGGAAAGGGTGCTAAAATAGCGCCCTTTTTTGTGCCCGGACTTCTGGTGTGCAAGATGTATCCCCGGTCATCAGGGCCCTTGATGTTCCCGACATCAGATGGCATTTCCTCCATCCCTGGAGGTCAGATGGTGAAAGAGGGGATTTATACACGGAAGTATTTATCCCCGGTCGCCAGGGATGGTGAAAGAGGGGATTTGTGTCTAACGTTTGAGCTTATCTTTGCTCCGTTTAGCTGTTGCATGACTTGCTTGCTAAAGGTTCGCGAGTTATCAAATTGCCCGTTGGCAGCCAATGCCAATCAATTTATCTGTGTGGAGTTATAGCGTGAAACATCATGATGTCATTATTATCGGAGCCGGCGCCGCGGGATTGATGTGTGCAGCGACCGCGGGTTACCGAGGCCGTGATGTACTCGTACTCGACAATGCCAAGCAAGCTGGGCGTAAAATCCTCATCAGCGGCGGCGGGCGTTGTAACTTTACCAACCTTAAAGTCGAGCCCGCTAACTTCCTCTGTGGCAATCCCCACTTTGTTAAGTCGGCACTCGCGCGTTATACGTCGCAGCAGTTTATTGAAATGGTCGAGCGTCACGGCATTGAATACCATGAACGCGATCACGGCCAACTGTTTTGCAATGACTCGGCTAAAGAGATAGTCACTATGCTATTGACCGAGTGTGAATGGGCGGGCGTGACCATTAAGCTGCGCACCGATATTCTGGCCGTTAAAAAGACCGAAGCAGGGCGCTTTGAGCTCAACACCTCTAACGGCGAACTGAGCTGCGACTCACTGGTTATCGCCACGGGCGGCTTATCCATGCCTAAACTCGGCGCCACGCCTTACGGTTATCAACTGGCCGAGCAGTTTGGCCTAAAAGTATTGCCAACTCACGCGGGTCTGGTGCCTTTTACATGGCACAGTGAAGATAAAATTCGTTTCGAGCCTTTGTCTGGCATCGCAGTGCCGAGCCGCATTACCGCCAAAGATGGCACTGCATTTAGCGAAGCGCTGCTATTCACTCACCGTGGCTTATCTGGCCCCGCAATTTTGCAGATTTCCAACTATTGGAAAGCGGGCGAAACCGTAGAAATCGATCTTTTGCCGAATATGGATTTGGCGCAATTGCTAGAGCAACAGCTCGCCGCACATCCAAAACAAAGCCTGCGCAACACCCTCAGCCAATGGTTGCCTAAACGGCTGGTGGAAGTGTTATTCGATGAAGCCCTGTTGAATAAAGCGTTAAATCAGCTAGTGCACGCCGAGCGCGCAACACTGGTGGATGATATACACCACTGGACAGTATTGATGAACGGCACCGAAGGCTACCGCACCGCCGAAGTGACGTTAGGCGGCGTTGATAGTAATGAGCTGTCTTCCAAAACCATGGAAGCCAGCAAAGTCGCCGGACTCTACTTTATCGGTGAAGTCATGGATGTAAGTGGTTGGTTAGGCGGGTTTAATTTTCAATGGGCCTGGGCATCTGGCGTGGCTGCAGGACAAGCGGTTTAGTCTTGTGTAGAGACAATAAAGTTTGCCCGTAAGCACTAAAGTTTGCCCGTAAGAATATTTTCAGACAATAAAGTTTGCCCGTAGTGACTTTTGATACTATGCTTTTTCTGGATGGAATATATCAGGAAATGTTATGTCACGCGGACGGTGTTTTTCAAGGTAGTTGGCACTCTTTACTTAAATTTTAAGCTGCATTTCTTGTTTCAGTTTCAGACTCTTTTTCTGGGTTCAACACTACCTCACCGATAACGTCACAGTTCCTTATACCGTTTGGCCAGCGTTTAGGGTTTCTTGATCTTGCTTCTTCTAGTACCTCCTTACGCTTAGATAAAATCGCTTTATCTTGCATCGCATGTCGCTCACTCGGTGATACAAAATTGAGCTTACTGTGCT
>NZ_JAKKRK010000088.1:0-9076 GCF_025654545.1 Shewanella sp. SM20
ACCTAACTCAGTCAAGGTCAGTGTCACCTAACTCAGTCAAGGTCAGTGTCTTACATTCAATCAGTGCCTTAGAGGCCAGCATCAAGCTGTTTAATCGTTTTAGGTGAAGTTCTGGGCAGTATTGGTGTAAAGAATGTTGTAGGATATTGGCTTCGCGCATCTTGTTGTCCAAGTGTAGTTTTTGGCGAAACCATTTGATCATGCAACAAGATGCGCTTCCACCCTAATTTGATGATTTATTTGTAAATCATCAGGGGATTCTTCAGGACTTAACTTTAAGGCATTCAGACACAGAATGATTGGTCTGGACAAAGATAACTATCCGCGATTGTTTGATTCTTTCTTTAAGCACAATTTCGGTGAACTCACTCGTAAGCTCTCGTTTTAAAAAGTCATTATCGCTACTCCAATCATAGTAAATATGAATGTCATGCTTGTTCAGTTGTTTTTTCAAGTCAGTAATTAGCGGACTATCTTTATAGCTATGTGATACAAAACAATCAAAAGTTTTCGTGCTCTGTAAGCTATTTGAACTAAGGAGCTCGGCTAGGTCCTGCTGTGTTACTTTAAAATTGACTTTTTCCAAGTGGTATTGTTTTTTCTTACCTTTGAACCCTTTACGCTTGCGAACAAAAGCACCTAGTTCTTGTAGATGATTAAATGCGATATTTCTAATGTGATTATTTCTTTCGGAGCTATTCAATTTTTGGAAGAATAGTTGTGTTCTTTCTGTATTGAATTTTCGAAGCTCGCTTATGATTTCAAGCTTTTCACTGTGTGTTGAACCGCGTTTGTGATATGCAGCAATGTAAACCTCTAGGTAATAAGGGTCTACCTCTTGCATTAAGAGGGGCGAGGGTTGGGGTGACTTAATGGTATTTGTCATGCTCTCCACCGCCTGTGCCATAGACTCTTCGTTGAAAGTAGCTTGTCGCTGCTGCTTGTAATTATCTGAACATACACTTTTGACAATGGGCAAGCTTTTAAAAAAATCTGGAGGACTGAGGTGTTTATATCTTCGCTTTTTTCCACTTTTGACTAAAAAATCATCGAGACCTTGATATTGGTTGTAACGGTCATTTAACTCCTTCCATTTCTTGGGGTAAAACTTCTGAAAGTTCTGCAACAAAGCTTCAGGGGTGTATTCGTATGCTATTGTTTTCATGACTTTAAGAATTGGCCCTCGGAAACTCTTCTTGTACTTAATAGTTTCGCCCACAAATTTCCTTTTAGTTTTTCCTGGCATAAGTTTGTCCTGATGCAACATCTTTGTTGGCACTGTAAATTAAACTAGGGCTTGTTGATCTTTCGTGATGGATTATTAGACAGCATGATGGGCTGGTATAATTACTTTCGCCAAAAACTAACCATGACAACCCATCATGCCAAGAACAATGTTAACAGACGAGTACTGGTCAAAGCTAATCAGATTGATGCTTAAAACGGGCCGCGTATATGACAAGCCGGAACACAGAAATACTTTCGAAGGCATTTTGTATCGGATGCGGGTCGGTTGCCCTTGGCGCGATGTGCCAGAAGCTTTTGGAGATTGGAGCGCCATCTACCGGCGTTTTAACCTGTGGTCTAAAAAAGGCATTCTAATGCAGCTATTCGCAGAGTTAAGGCAATTGGCTGATTTAGAGTGGGAATTTATAGACGGCAGCATCGTCAAAGCGCATCAGCATGCGACAGGTGCTCGCTCAGAAGATAAAGAAGCGATTGGGAAAAGTCGTGGTGGTAACACGACGAAAATCCATATGGCAGTGGATAGTTGCGGCTTGCCAATAGATTTTATTGTGACAGGCGGTGAGGTTCATGACAGTAAAGCAGCCATAGAATTACTAAAACAACTGCCTGATGCCGAACACGTTATCGCTGACCGGGGCTATGATAGCGAGAAGATACGAGAGCAGATCCGAGAAAAAAAGGGCGTCCCTAACATACCGCGCAAGCGTAATTCGAAGATTGGTAATGGCGATATTGACTGGTGTCTGTACAAATATCGCCATCTGGTTGAGAACGTGTTTGCCAGGCTAAAACATTACCGCTCAGTAGCAACAAGGTATGATAAATTAGCCCGGAATTATGCAAGTACACTGGCCTTGGCTTGCTGCCTTATATGGCTGCCAATGTGGGTTGGCTAAATTATGAACAGCAAAGATCAACAGGCCCTAGTAGAATGTAAACGATAACGAAAAAAATTCAGAAGTTGCAGAATTATTTTGACCTGTAGTTGGGTAAGCCCCTAGAACAAAGAGCCTAAATGAATTCCTGTCTAGGTCCGGCTCAAGATTCTCGCTCTAAGCCCTTATCGTCCAGAAATGAGCATAGGGGTTAAATTATTTATGCTCCGTTATGTGTTATCGCTAGTTAGCTTAATCGATAGTTCCCTGACTAGTTGCCCTACAAATTTTCATATATTTACCCAGTGTTTAGCCCTACAGCAAAGCTACTAAAAATGTATGGCCAAACAGTTGTATTTAAATTTAGATGCTTTTGAGTGTTTTTAAGGCGACATTAGTGCGCATTAACTCAATCGGCAACAAATGAAATGAATTAAATCAATTGATTATGTCAATCTGTTTTTAGTTGATAGGTTTTAAAAACGCGCATGCGCGTTTTTCAGGATGGTGTATTTAATGGAAAGCTGATAAGTTCTTTACATACAGATAGTTAACAGTGTACGTTTTCACTGGTCTAACAAGGTAAACGCGCATGCGCACTAATAATTAATGTTCGGTGCCCAAAAGTACTATGAATTGCAGGAGTAAAAATGGCCATTAAAGCAAGGGATTTACGATCAGCTGCTAATCGTTCAGGAAGAGTTGTTGTAGCTAAATCACTTAATGAAGCTTTAGCTAAAAATCAGCAAACGGCTTTTTTATGCCATAGCCACAAAGACCATGAGCTAGCTAAAGGTCTTCAAGTTCTAATGAAAGAGAATGGGTGGGATTTGTACATTGACTGGGAAGATAGCGAAATGCCGAGTACTCCCAACAAAGAAACTGCAAACAGAATTAAGACAGAAATTAAGACTACAGACTGGTTCTTATTTTTAGCAACAAGCAATTCAACTCAATCACGTTGGTGTCCTTGGGAAATTGGTTTTGCAGATTCAGTCAAAGGCTACGAAAAGATATTAATTATTCCGACGGAAGATGATTCAGGAGCTTGGTATGGCAACGAATACCTTCAGCTATATAAAAAAATGGATGAAGGAAGTCAACAACTAACCGGCAAGACTGGATATGCGGTGTTTGACGCAGGGACAAATTCAGGGGTTTGGGTAAAAAATCTTTAAAGGTAACTAAACATGGCTAAAATTCCAGTTTTTTACAGCTTTCATTTTGATAATGACGTAATGAGAGTTCAACAAATACGTAACATTGGTAGCATTGAGGGTAATCCCCCTACCACTCCAAATGAATGGGAAACACTCAAGCGTACCGGTAAGAAAGCAGTTGAGGAATGGATAGATCAAAATATGAAATACAAACGATGTATTATTGTTTTGATTGGTAGCGAAACTGCTTCAAGACCATGGGTAGAGCATGAAATTATTAAGGCATGGAATGACGGAAAAGCTCTGTTAGGCATTCACATTCATAACCTAAAATGCCCTAGAAATGGAATTAGTAGGAAAGGAAGAAATCCATTTGACCTGATTAAATTCAATGATGGTAGAGCAATGTCAAGTGTTGTGCCTTGTTACGATCCTAGCTCTGTCAATGCTTACCAGGGCATAGCAAGTAATATTTCAAGCTGGATTGATCACGCCATTCAACATAAGGCAAATTGAGATGCTTGTGACTGTATTTAATTAAAATCAGAAGCAACAGTAATTTTAATTTAGTTAAGTATATTATTGATTTATTATAAATTATTGATGTAATCTTGACTAATCCTAAGCCACTCAATGTCTGATGGGTGTGTATTACATGACGAGCACTTACGACATATTCCACAGTGATCTGTAGTCGCTGGCGGGTAAGAGGTATTGTCAATGAAACGAACTGGAGTAAGAGATGGCTCGGAAAACTTTTTTTTCCTTCCATTATCAGGAAGACGTGTGGCGAGTTTGGAATGTCAGGAATTGCTTGGTCGTCAGCAAGGATCAAGAGGCGGAAGGGTTCTTTGACGGCAGTGTGTTTGAAGCTTCTAAGAAGGAAAGTGATGAAGCGCTCAAGACCTTCCTTCGTGATGGTCTCAAGAACACCTCTGTGACATGCGTCCTTGCCGGTCAGTATACCGCTGCTAGGCGGTGGGTGCGTTATGAGATTGTTCGCAGCGTGTTGAAAGGCAATGGGCTTCTCGCTGTAGATGTCCATGGCGTAAGAAATAACGCTAAAGAGCTTGGAGTGAAAGGTACAAATCCACTGGATGAAGTGGGAGTATATCTCACCAACGACAAGATTTATTTCACGGAGCGAAAGGATGGTAAATGGGTGAAATACTCTGATTACACCTCAGCCATCCCTGCCTCTGATCTGTGGTTTGAAGCCCCTACCAGCAATACAGTTGTTAAGCTATCCAAGTACTGCATGAGATATGACTTTGCGGCTCAAAATGGCCGAGAAAACATCGCAGACTGGATTGAAACTGCAGCTGCCTTGGCCGGTCGTTGAAAACTCGCCTATGGACGTACTAGCTGGCAGAACTCGACATTTCAGATAATTTAGGTATTACACATGGCAACCACAACGCGTCTGTCCGGAGTCAGGGTTCACCTGTCCGGGTCGAACAACGAATTGCAAGCAGACATCGCTGATTTTGTAAAGAAATTTGCAGCAAAAGTATTCAGTGAAGGGGGCTCTATTGTCCATGGGAGCCATCCTTCATTTACTGAACCACTGCGGAAAGCTGCAGAGGATTTCATCCAGGCAGGTGGTAGCAAGGGTGCGCTTACCCTAGTGCGTGCGAAGAGCTATTCAACCGACCAGTACACTGCTGAAATTGATGAGCAAAGAACATTCGCTTCTGTAGAGATCGTGCCTGCAGATAACAGCGGTGGCCTAGCCGCAGATGGCCTGACGCCGATGCGTGACTGGATGGCTGAGCGTTCAGACGTCGTCATCTGCGTGGGTGGCGCATGGTGGGACGTTAACAAAGCCAAAGCAGGCGTCCCCAATGAGCTGGAAACGATGCTTGAGCTCGGAAAACCAGGTTTTGTCGTCGCAGGCTTTGGCGGGGCAATCGCAGGATATCTCAAAGAAGATCCTTCGTTGTTATCTCGCCTGAGAAATGGGCTATCTCACGAGGCGAATGAGGCCATTGCTAACAGCACATCAGTTGACCAGGTCGTAGGGCTGATTGTTGACCAGTTGAAGAACCTACCCCTTACTTGCCGTAACGTCGCGCGCGGCCGCAACTTCCGCATCTTGGCGCTCGACGGAGGAGGGCTTAGAGGCACCTTCACCGCTGCAGTCCTAGCCAAGTGGGACGACATGCTGAAGGCCGGTGGAGGTAATGAACTCATTTCGCACTTTGACTTAGTCGCAGGCACATCCACTGGTGCAATACTCGCTATTGGGCTCGCCATGGGCTTGAAGCCGCTTGAAATCCTTGAGTTTTACGAGAAAAAGGGTCCTCAAATCTTTCCGAAGGATCGGAAACTGCGGCATTGGCTCAAATCCAAGCATGACTCAGCTACACTTCGCGGCCTGCTGAAAGAGGTATACGGGGACAAAACATTGGCAGCAGATTCCCGCTGCCGCTTGGTGATTCCCACTGTCAGGGCCAAGCAAGGTCAAGCTGAGGCAATCGTCACCCCACATAGCCCAGATCGCACTGCTTACCGAGATATTTCAGCCGTCGATGCCGCACTGGCTTCCTCAGCTGCGCCTACCTATTTTGATGAAGTTACCTTCGATGGGCCTATCGCGCTGGAGACGTTCATTGACGGAGGGGTCTGGGCCAATAACCCAATCCTTCCTGCGTTAGCGGAAGCGGTTCGATACCTGAAAATCCCTCTAGACAGGATAGATGTGCTGAGTATTGGCACACTCAGTAGCGAAAGCGACTTCACCGATCAGCTCGGAAAGGGTAAGGCTGGTTGGGCACCTCACAGCGTCGATCTTTTTTTCTCTGCCCAAGAGCATGGCGCCTTGGTTCTCGCGGAGAGCTTTCTGGGTCCGACACGCCACGTACGCGTTAACCAGCAGACTTCTGACGAAATCAAAATGGATGACGCCGAGGCTATTCTAGAGATGGCACAACGCGGCAATGAGGCTGGTAAACATCACTTTGCAGAGGTGCGCTCCAGATTCTTTGATGGCCAACATGTTGATCCGTGGGATCGGTTCTGAGAATGAACGGGCGCGTGGGAGATAGTCTCGCGGCACCCGTTTGGTTACTAGCGTTTAAGCGAAACTGATAACGAGGCTGCCATGTCATTCATCTATCATCTTGCTGTACTGGGGGCCCCCTCGGCTGAGCAAATCTCTGAGCTTAAAACGGCTATAGCAGACGCGGTTTCTAGGTTTGGCTTGAGGTTGGGTCAGGAGATCGGCTGGGAGGTAGTTCCTGCTGACTTCACTCCTCATCAGCAACGATCGGCTGCCGTTGTATTTTTCGGAGGTGTAGACGCAGATCACCCCAGTCTACCAGGCTTGCTGCGAGGCGGTGTTTCTGTTGTTCCAGTAGTGTCTGATCTAGGTCGAGTTGCAACGGAAGTCCCGGAAATCCTTCGGCCATTGAATTGTTTGTCTTACGCAAATGGTGGGGCGAAACGGGTAGCCACTGCGCTCTTGGAATGTGCAGGTCTGCTTCCGAAGCAACGTCGAGTCTTTGTCAGTTATCGACGGGACGAGGCTAGTCAGGCGGCGCTGCAGATGTTCGACGCTCTCTCTGCTAGGCATTTCGATGTTTTCCTAGATACCCATAGCATCGCACCGGCAGAAGATTTTCAGACCATGCTGTGGCATCGGCTTTGCGATTCTGATGTGTTGTTGATGCTCGACACTCCTGACTATTTCAACAGTCGATGGACGGCTGCAGAGTTTGGAAGGGCGCTTGCCAAGGGCATAAGCGTTCTTCGAGTTGGGTGGCCTGAAACCCTGTGCTCCAACCGATTGGCAACTGCAAGCCTCGCTGAGCTTGATACAAGCGAGCTAGATGCTACATCAGGACGGATTAGTGATTACGCGATTGATCGTATCTGTCTTCAGCTTGAGGAAGTCCGCAGCAAAAGTCATGCGGTGAGAACCGTTAACCTAGTGAGCAATCTTCGAATAGGCATTGAGGCCATAGGTGGCGAGGTAATCGGTATGGGCATCGGTCGAGGGATTCAAGTACGTCTTCCTGATGACCGGATGGTTGTGGTCTACCCAACGGTAGGTGTGCCGACTTCTACGACAATGCACGAAGCTTCAATGAACTCTCCTGACGAATCCGTAGCCATACTCTATGATCATGTAGGCTTACATCCTCAGTGGTTGAGTCACCTTGACTGGCTGGGCCATTACATTCAGGCGACGCGCTGGGTTAAGGCTTGTGAAGCAGCCTGGCAATTTGCAGACTGGAGGGCATAGAAATGGGGGCTATTTTCCTTTCAGCAAGCATCCCCGTGATCGGACGAGGGCAATACTATGAGACCACTGACCCGTTTCTTATCCAGTGCGCCGTTCGCGAGATGGCCATCGCGACCGTTCGCCGGCACAAGATTGTATGGGGTGGTCATCCTGCCATAACCCCCATGATTTGGAGCATCTGTGAAGATCTTGGGGTTGACTACACAAGCTCTGTTGTCCTGTATCAAAGCCGCTTCTTCGAGGGCCGCTATCCGGAAGAGAATCAACGGTTTGACAACGTGGTTTACACCGATTCCGTACCCGGCGACATCAAGGGTAGTTTACAGCTGATGCGACAACAGATGCTCTCTAGGGAAGATCTGATCGGAGCCGTATTCATTGGCGGGATGGATGGCGTTGAGGTCGAATACGACATTTTTAGGCGGTTCAATCCTGAGGCTTTCGTCCTTCCAGTTGCCGCACCAGGTGGTGCGGCGCTTAATCTCGCACGGGATAACGGCTATTTCAGTGGGAGGGAACTCGAAGATATTGATTTCGCCACGCTATTTAGTCGTTATTTACTTGCCCCATAGTCGTCTTGTGAGGCCCAGTATTTTTCTGATCCACGTGTGAGTCGTCTCGGGTTTCTTGCCATCGAAATTGAAGCAAGTGCGCAATACCTTGGTAGGTGCTACCAATAATGAGAAATACGCTGGGATTGCTAAGCACCTTCCAAATGCGGTAGAAGAAGTAATCCGTATCCGTAAATCAAACTCATAGTGAAGCAAATTCACCAAATACCTGCATCATGTCGTTACCCTGTGGGCGGATAGGATGTCAAATTTATACCAGAAGAAGAATGGCTATAATTCGTAAATCTGAGATACTCCGTCGCTACAACGCTGCACAGACAACATTATTAGAAGAGGCCAATGAACGGCGCTGGGCAGCCGTTAGCCTGCAAAAGGCATTTGAATCATTCTCTTTATCTGAGCATTACGACATTTTTCTTTCTCATGCATATTCGGATGCGCGAATATGCATGCAAATTAGAAGCATGCTAATAGAAAAAGGTTATTCCGTTTATGTTGACTGGATTGAGGATGAGCACTTAGATAGAGGAAAAGTAAGCGAACATACAGCAACAGTGCTGCGAAATAGAATGAATAACTGCTCATCTTTAATCTATTTAACTTCAGATGCAGCAGAAAAGTCGGTTTGGATGCCATGGGAATTAGGGTATATGGATGCGCGTACTGGAAGGGTATCAGTTGCGCCAATTATCGAAGATGATGAAGAGTTTGACGGAAGAGAATACCTTGGCTTATACCCTTATTTAGATCTTGCGTATTACCATGCATGGCGATCGCCTAATAACATTCATGCCGATCATCCAATAACATTCATGTCGATCGCTCAATAACATCGCAAACCGATCACTTTTGCTTCTTTATGGTAAACCCTGATCGACATGCATGTTATTGCGTGACTTTTTCTCCTCGCTTCGTTAAACCCGCACTTTCTGCTCATTTAATCTGAGGAAAGTGCATGTCTGCGAGGCCTATTAC
>NZ_JAKKRK010000089.1:0-8407 GCF_025654545.1 Shewanella sp. SM20
GATGGTTCAATGCCTGTTGTGGCTAGTTGGTTTACACGCACAGCAACAGGGCTGGGATAAGCATTTTCAGGCCAATACCATTGGGCATCGAACGGTACTCTCAACGATTCGCTTGGGATTGGAGGTACTCAGGCGGCCTGATTATCAAATCACGGAGAAAGAATTGCTGGCGGCCTGGGTATTATTCGCCAATCAGTTGCTCAAATATGGCTATGCTATGGCTGATTTATGAGGGGATCCTTCAGTGCTGTGCGTGTAAATAGCGTTTTTTTAGTTCTTCATCGCGGGCGAGAATATCTGCAAGATTGGCGTACATAAAGCGGAATTGCCACAGGGTATAGAACATAGCATCGAAGTAGCCGATTAACAGTTCTACATCCACTTGCTTATCTTCATAGGGTTGGAAACCCGATTCGAGATGATTCTCATATAGACTGAAAATACAGCGGATAATGTCTTCTTTATTGCGAAAATGGTAATAAAGATTCCCGGGACTCATATTTAAGTGAGCAGCAATGTGATTGGTGGTGATGTTTCTTTCGCCATGCTCGTTGAACAGTTCAAGACTGGCATAGATTATTTTGTCGCGGGTTTTCATAAGTTATCCAAATTGCTAGTGAACGCCACATAATTGATCAAAGAAAGCTAACCAACGACCGCCGAACTGCTGGTAAATTATCCCTAATTTGGTGCATATGCTAACATTGCCGCTATTCATCAGGCAAAACTCATAAGCACGTTTTTAATGAATCGTTTTCTCTATTCCACGATCTTATATTTATTATCCCCTTTGCTAGTCGTCTATTTAGCATTTCGTGCTATTAAAAGCCCTGATTACCGCGGTCGTTGGGGGGAGCGTTTTGGATTAACTCGACTTAAATCGACGGATTTACTGGTCCATTCTGTGTCTATGGGTGAAACGCTTGCGGCAATCCCATTGATCCGTTTGATTATGCAATCACACCCTGAATTAAGCATTACGGTTACCACAACCAGCCCAACAGGGTCTGCGCAGGTGCGTAAAGCCTTTGGTGACTCAGTGCAACATTGTTATTTACCCTTTGACTTACCTTGGTGTGTGGGGCGTTTCTTGCACCAAGTGTCACCTAAATCCTGCATCATTATGGAAACCGAGCTGTGGCCTAACTTAGTTGCCTTAGCGGCCAAACGCGGTGTGCGCTTGATGTTGGCCAATGCTCGCCTATCGGTCAAATCGGCGGCGCAATACGCTAAGCGTCCTAAACTCAGTCGGCCTATGTTGCAGCGACTCGATGTTATTGCGGTGCAGACTCAAGTAGAAGCGCAGCGTTTTATCGAGTTAGGTGTATCGCAGGACAGAGTAACAGTATGCGGTAGCTTGAAGTTTGATCTCAGTATTACGCCTGAGCGTTTAGCCAATGCCAAGCAGCTACGTCAAGCTTGGGGGCGTGAAACCTCGCCGATTTGGGTCGCAGGCAGTGTGCATCCTGGAGAATTTGACGCCATGCTTACAGCCCATAGGCAATTATTGGCTCAGTGGCCCGATGCCTTGCTGATTATTGCGCCGCGTCATCCTGAGCAATTTTCTGCCGTTGCTGAGGTTGTTGCCAGCCAAGGTTTTAAATTTGTTCGCCGCAGCGGTAATCTTCCTGTGGCGGCAACGACTCAAGTGCTGGTAGGCGATACCATGGGTGAACTTCTGACCTTTTATGGCGCCGCGGATCAAGCTTTTGTCGGTGGCACGCTGATCAATAATGGTGGCCATAATCCCTTGGAGCCTGTTGCTATGGGCGTACCTGTTATGGTGGGGCCGAACCATTGGGACTTTGCCCAGATTACGCAGATGTTGGCGGATGCTGGTGGGTTAAGGGTTGTCGCTTCGGCGGATGAACTTGCCGCTAACTTGATTGAGTATTTTGCTAAACCTGAGTTACGCCAGCAGGCGGTGAACGCGGGATTGGCTGTGGTTGAGGCAAATCGCGGTGCCTTGCAACAACAATATCTTCTCGCGCAATCTTTAATAACCGCTTAATTCAACTGGATAATTCGTTTAGTGGATCAGGCGCTTTGCATCGCCGCTTGATAGCCTTGCATTAGTGATGACCAGTTATCAGCGGTGAAGGCAAGGTTTGGTAGCTTGGCTTGTTCTTTATTAAAGGAACGTAACAGTCTGTCTAGATTTGATTGCTGCCATTGCGGGCTCGGTGTTTTTAACTCGCCGCGGTCGAAATCGATAAGATAAAACCGCTCTGGCGTTAAGGGTTCAGTTTGTGCGGGCTGGAACAAAATATTCTT
This sequence comes from Shewanella sp. SM20, assembly GCF_025654545.1. NCBI lineage: Bacteria > Pseudomonadati > Pseudomonadota > Gammaproteobacteria > Alteromonadales > Shewanellaceae > Shewanella > Shewanella sp. SM20. The sequence continues at coordinate 2,275 of NZ_JAKKRK010000089.1, forward strand.
GGCATTGAGATCGGCGTGGTACACACCGCGCTGGTGGAATTGGGCGATGCAAGCCCCTAATGCCTGCCATTGCTCTGTGCTCATTACCCCTTTGCCGAGTTTAGCGACTAAATCTTCGGCACCTTCGACCCGTTCGATAATGATATCGGCGCGGTAAAATAATCCATCGCGCACTATGTTGGCGGCAATCGGTTTAGGTACAGCAAAATCTTCGCGATACAAAATGTCTAATAAGCGTAACTCTCCCATGGCGCGGGTATTTTCGAGGCCAGTATAAACGTAAGCATCTTTGCTGAATTTCTCCATTAAGCCGCCACGCCAATAATGACGCAATACCCAATGACTGTGCTCAAATGCCACAAACCAAGTGGTGTAGCGGCCTTTGGATGAACCGACGACAGCATTTTTAGCCCGCCAAAAATCCACCGTGAACCACGCGGGATCGATATCTGTTGGCGTATCTTGGCAAACTGCAATGTTACCTTGGGCGGTTTTTATGAGCTGTATCTGAGCATTCATCGGAGATTTGTTGACTTAAGCGTGGCACCTAGGGCCATTCTACATTAAGATCCTTAGCTTGCGCCAAATAACCTTAAGAGCTTTTAGCTTCAATCCAATGAGTTTAAATCCCAATACCATGAATTCTCTTTGTTTGCTTCGCTTATCCGCTATCGGTGACGTCTGTCATGCCGTGGCTATGGTGCAGGCGATTCAGCGGCAATACCCCGAGCTCAAAATCACATGGGTGATCGGTAAACTCGAATATCAATTGTTGAAGCATTTACCCGGCATTGAGTTTGTTATTTTCGATAAATCTCAAGGATGGCGCAGTTATTTTAATTTGCGTAAGGCCTTAAAAGGTCGACGTTTTGACGTGCTGCTGCATATGCAGGTTGCGCTACGTGCAACCTTGGCTTCATTAGCCATTTCGGCAAAGGTGCGCATAGGCTTTGATCGTGCCCGCGCTAAAGAAGGTCAGTGGCTAGTGACAAATCACAGGGTGGAGCCCTTGGCAAATCCCCATGTGCTCGAAGGATTTATGGGATTCGCTAAGGTGATTGGCGTTAACGATCTCACTCCTCAATGGCATATTCCTGTGCCAATTGCGGATACTGAATTTGCCCAGACGCAGATTAAAGACAATGAAAAAGTCTTTATCATTTGCGCTGCAGCCAGTAAGGCTGAACGTAACTGGTTACCAGAGCGTTATGCCACCGTTGCGAGCCATGCGATTGCGAAAGGATTTAGAGTCATGCTTTGCGGTGGCCCAACTCAACTTGAGAAGGATTTAGCAGAGCAAATTTTGCAGGCTTGTCCCTCTAAAATCGATAATTTAGTGGGCAAAACCAGTCTGACTCAATTATTGGCCCTGCTCAAACGCGCAAGCTTAGTGTTAGCACCGGATACTGGCCCTGCGCATATGGCGGTTACCCAAGGCACGCCAGTCATTGGTTTATATGCCCATTCCAATCCTGGGCGCACAGGTCCGTATTTATCGCAGCAATATGTGGCGAGCGCCTATGATGAGGCGATAGCATCCCAACATAGCGGCGAAGTTAAGTGGGGCACTCGCGCCAAAGGCGAGCATTTGATGGCTTTGATCAGTGTTGAAGCCGTGATTGAGAAGTTTGATCTGGTGGTTCAGCAGACACTCAGTTAAGGCTTGTTAGTATCAGCATTCTTGTTCAGCACTCTTGATGTATCGCTGCGTTAGCGGTTTGTATTCAGAATATCGTTTAGGAGATAAATCATGCGGATAGCCATTGCCATTGATAGTTTAGCGGGTGGCGGAGCCGAAAAGGTCATGATTACCTTAGCCAAGCAATTTATTCGCTTAGGGCATGAGCCGCATTTTTTAGTCATGGAAGATAATCGCTATTATGAAATCCCTGAGGACTTACCCATTCATCAATGCTTTGCCCCTAAGGATAAAGATTTCGACCATTTTGGGCGATTGAATGCTTCGGTTAACAAACTCAGCGCAAAAATCGCGGAAATTGAATCTCAAGTGGGCAAGTTTGATTTGTTTTTATCAAATTTAGATAAAACCAATTTGATGATGACCAAAACCGGTGTTTCACCACTTTATGTCATAGTCCATTCTTCTGTAGAAGAAGAGTTGAGCCGCCAATTTAAACTGGGACCGTTTGCTTATTTCAAGAAGCTAAAATCCAAAAAAGCGCTCAATAGTCAGCATTTGATTACTGTCTCAAATGGTATAGCAAAGGAGATTAAAGATAAAGGTCGTTTGCATCCAGCATCTATGCAAACTATCTATAATCCATTTGAATTTAACGAAATCACATCTCAATCACAGCAAGATAATCCGCAAATCCCTCAGGGAGATTATCTTATTCATGTCGGTCGCTTTGCTAAGCAAAAGCGCCATGATGTGTTGTTTGAAGCCCTCAAACTCACGCAAAATCAACTTCCTGTCGTGCTCTTGTGTCATAACCACAAAAAAGCGATAAAAGCAGCGAAAAAGTTTGGTATTGAAAAGCGATTAATTATTCCAGGTTTTCAAAGTAATCCTTTTCCATGGATTAAGCAGGCTAAGGCATTAGTACTCAGCTCTGATTTTGAAGGTTTACCGACAGTCTTGATTGAATCTTTAGCTTGTGGGACTCCTGTTGTGAGCACTGATTGCCCACATGGACCTAGTGAAATTTTAACCGGAAATTTAGTGCCTTATCTCGTGCCGCGTCGTGATCCCAAAGCGTTAGCTAAAATGATAGACGAGGTTGTTAGCTTGCCGCCATCCCTCGAGCAGGTTGAGATTTTGGCCAAAGTCGATGCGACCTTAATTGCCGAACAATATTTAGCGTTGGCAAAATAATTTATTCGTTTGTGTTTTAGGAGCATGCTTGTGGAAGAAGCCAAACAAGCCAAAAGACGTTATTTATTTTACATAGCGCAAAACTATTCCTATGCGATGTTAAGGCCACTTCAACAAGTCATTTTGGAAAGAGGTGATGAGGTTAGCTGGTTCTTAGAGGGAAATGAGGTCGATCCTAAGTTTTTAAAAACCGATGAACTGCGCTTGCAGAGCATCGATGCTGTGAAAGCGTGGAAACCAGATGCGGTATTCGTCCCTGGGAACGTTGTCCCTCATTTTATTCCTGGGGTTAAAGTGGGCGTATTCCATGGATTTAATGCGGGTAAAATGAATCATAAGGGCCGAGAAGATCACTTCGAAATCAGAGATTGTTTTGATTTGTATTGTACCCAAGGCCCTGCGACGACTCTGCCCTTTCTGAAACTAGAGAAAAAGTTTGGTACTTTTACTGTCGTTGAAACGGGATGGCCTGCGCTCGACCCCCTATTTCTTGAGAATAAAGATAATCCTTATATCAAAGCTGATGACCCAAGGCCTGTAGTACTCTTTTGCTCAACATTTTCCCCAAGTTTGACCTGCGCACCTGTGGTATTTGAGCAGATTAAAGCCCTGTCGCAAAAGAGCCAATGGAGCTGGTTAGTGCAATTTCATCCAAAGATGAATCCTAAGATTGTTGAGCAGTACAAGGCTTTAGAAAACGAGAATTTACAGTTTGTTGAAACTGATAATGTGATCCCTTTGCTGCAGGCGGGGGATGTGATGTTGTGTGACACTTCATCGATTCTGTTGATGTTTTTAATGCAGCGAAAACCAGTGGTGACCTTTAAAAATCAGTCACCGAAAGATCATTTAATCGATATCAGTCGGGTTGAGGATATTGAATCTGCATTAACGCGAGCACTGAGTCGTCCTGATGATTTGATGGCGCACATCCATGATTATTGCAATCAAATTCACCCTACGGGCGATGGTCAATCTAGCCAGCGAGTTTTAGCCGCAACAGATGCTTTGATTGATAAAGGCACAGATTGGCTAAAACCTAAACCATTGAACTTGTTGCGCCATTTTAAGATGCGGCGCAAGCTAGGTTATTGGAAGTTGTTTTAGCTAGTTGTCGTTACTTATGGGCCGATATTGAAATATCGGCCCATTTTGTTAGCCTTGCAGTTTCGTTTCTTCAACCAGTTTAAAGATGATTTCTTGCATATTTTTCTGGAAATCTTCAATACTGTGGTTTGCTTTGATGTAGTCAACTGCCTTAACCGCGAGTTCTTGTCTTAGTTGTTCGTTTTCCATCAGATGGCGTATACCATCGACAAATAAATCGACTTTATCAAAACCATCTCCGAGCACTGTACCTGTAAATACGCCAAATTGACTCGTCAGCTCGTCGGGGTCACGGCAACTGACGAGAAGGGTGCCATAAGATAACGCTTCTAAGAAAGAAATTGGTAGAGCTTCGTGAATTGAAGTGTTGACTAAAATTTTAGCATCTTTGATTAGCTGGTTTTTTCGATCGCCTTCTACATGCCCTACAAAATGTAGGTTGGGAATATTTAGGTAGTCATTCATGATGGACTGATTTTTCTTTGACTGCCTAAATGACTGACCTAGCATGAAAAATTCATATTCAGGCATCAGTTTAGCTATCTCGCAAAATAACCAACCACGTTTGACTGACTCAATTCGTCCCAGAAAGATAATGTGATTTTTCTTCGGGTGTGCTTCTACATCGAAATTATGATCGATCTCGATAGGATTGGGTAAATATTTGATTTCTGTTTTATCATCGAGATTGTAGAGATCTCTGGCTTTACGATCTAAAAAGCGTGCCTGAGAAATAAATGAGACTTTCCCTGCCGCCCAAAGGTCATGAACAAACTGATAAATATTACTGTCCCAATAACTTTTCTCAGGGAAAAGTTTTACGGTATTAATTTCATCCCATTCATAATCAGGTCTTGGATCTTGAACCCAAAATAGGAGTTTTTTATCAATATTGGGAATGGTTTTTAGAATGCGATATGAGTGGGTTGTCATTTCTATTGACAGAAATATATCGTAATTCTTCTTTTTCAGAAACCTAATATTAAGGAAATCCATAAACTTAGCAGCTAAGCGATAAACTTTAATGCCATCGATCATATAGCGACGAGGTATTAATCTTTGCTTGCTGCAGTCTTTTTTTATCAGCACTTCTACTTCAATATTTTCGTTGGGTAAGTGTTTGGCGATTAAGTGGCGTGCTAGAAAACCGTATCCACCATACACTGTGCCTGTACCACCAAAGTACTCATCAACTAATAAAGCCACTTTAAGCTTACTCATTACTACCCCAAAAAATCATTTATTGCTAATTCTACTTAGGCAGAATTATTTGATGGGAAGTATTTTGATATTTTTCAAATAGACTATCAATGAATTTATTTATTCATAAATACAGAATGGTTAACCTTATAATAAACTGTTTTATCGATGTTCAATAATAGTAATTATACAGGCTAAATGTATTGTATTTCTGTGTGTTATTACTCTTTGTTTGATGCATTTGTTAACGTCTTGTGTTTTTTAATCCAATTAAAACGAGCTTTCATACTGTATCAGAGTGTAACAGGTGTTGGAGGTTAAGTAGAAACTCTACTTATATTCAATAGAGTTTCTACTTTTTTACCGTATAAAGATATTTATTCGGCTAAGTTCAAATATTGCTTTGCAATATTTTGACTATCTACGGCTTTAAGAATAGCAAGGTCTTCAAGCGATGGAGGCGATGCCAGACATTCCAGAGCCTTTTGTGCCAACAATGCAGGTTGGCGAACGGGAACCAAATATTTAGCTAAATGTCCGGTAAGGATTTCATTCGGGCCGTGAGGGCAGTCAGTGCTTACGACGGGGGTGCCACAGGCCAATGACTCAATGACTACCGTTGGCAAGCCTTCAAAATCTGAGCTCAGTAGCATTAATTCTGCGTTGGCAATCCAAGCATAGGGATTATGTGTAAGCGTAACGCCAACCACACATTCCAATCCTAACTGATCAACTTTACCCTGCGGTGTTTTTCAAGGTAGTTGGCACTCTTTACTTAAATTTTAAGCTGCATTTCTTGTTTCAGTTTCAGACTCTTTTTCTGGGTTCAACACTACCTCACCGATAACGTCACAGTTCCTTATACCGTTTGGCCAGCGTTTAGGGTTTCTTGATCTTGCTTCTTCTAGTACCTCCTTACGCTTAGATAAAATCGCTTTATCTTGCATCGCATGTCGCTCACTCGGTGATACAAAATTGAGCTTACTGTGC
>NZ_JAKKRK010000090.1:0-8383 GCF_025654545.1 Shewanella sp. SM20
AATGTTTTACCTGGCACAGGGCGACCCTCTTTTTTGGCTTTATCTCGCCAATGATACAGGGTTTGGTAGGAGATCCCCTCACTGCGAGCCACTTCCGTGACCGTCATATTGTGGGGAGGTAATAATTTCTTTAAGACAGCGTCTTTACGTTCAGGTGAATATCGTTCCATTGAGCTCTCATTGACCGCCCCCTTTATTTAATTATTGGATGATTTTAAGGGGTGACAACAATCCTGACACAGGGGGCCCTGATGCTGTTGCATTTGCCAAGATAAGAAATGCAATGGAACATTGCTCGTTAAAGATCGTTGATGATTTTGGTAATAGTTTATCTAAAAGTGACATATTATTTCATCAACATTACCTTGATGAGTTGATAGAGAAAAAAAGCGTGTTAGAGAATCAACTCACAGAGCTTTACTCTGAGCTTAGTAAAGCTAAAAAGGAGAGAGATGTTGCTGCTAAAGCATCTCTTGAGGAAGAGATGCTAAAATTAAATAAAGATTTAACCAAAACAGATAGCGCTATTTCCGATAAAGAGAAACGCTCGAATCATTCCCTACTGATTACAGATAAAAAATTTGAAGAGCGACTACTGGATCTCATGAAGTTAGTCAGAAGCTCAATAGTCTATCTATCATTAGCCATAAACCTAGATGAGAAGCGTAAACCCAAAAATGGTGTAATCGCTATGCCAATGTCAGTCCCATTAAAGAGCGACCAAATAAATATCGAGTGATTAGATTTAGTAAGGAAAAAATAATCGTCCAAAGTGGTAGTAGCTATCTGGATAACTTAGAAAGGGGCAAAAGCTTTTAGCCAGATGAACAGTTCAATGGTCGTAAAGATTGGCATTGTGGCAACTGTGACCGTTGGCGGCATGGATGCCGCCGTCGAGCCCTCAGGGATGAGTTTATGGCGTGTCACAGGGGAAACAATGACAATTCATCCTGTACACCTGACGACAAACTTATCTAGTTTTGGGGCAATATCTTTTAGCCAGATGAACAGTTCAGTGGTCGTTAAGATTGCCACCGTTGCAACAGTGATCGTTGGTGGCATGGATGCTCATTTACATCTATGTGATCGCAACATTCGATTCTTGTAATCAAGAGCCATATACAGCAGATGCCGCTGTCGAGCCTATAGGGCTACTTCATGTGAAATAAAAGGGCGGCGTGTCACTGGGGAAGCAGTGGCAATGCATATAACGCAATATACGATTCAGCCGCCTTACTGATTTAGCTAGAAGATTGGCTTTGATGAGTTCAAACAGTCAGGATTTTAAACTCATTACTCTTGCAAGTTAGAGACTTGTGTAGTGACAATAGTGTTTGCCCGTAAGAGCAAAATGAGACAATAAAGTTTGCCCGTAAGTGTAATAGCATAATAAAGTTTGAGCACTTTCAAACTCACTTCGGGACATTTCTGGGTTAGACTTTTAGTTTGAACTACTGAGTTTCATATAGGTAAAGCCCTGCTAAGGTGTGAGCAAAGCAATACCGACGCAGCTCAACCACCTTCGACACTGAGTACTACGCATAGTAAAAGTGCCGGACCACGCTTAAACCGTTTGTATGGATAACACACTAATCTGATTTCTGGAACAGATAAGAAACCTAAAAGCCAGCAATCCCGTACTGAGACCAAATAAAGCCCTAGCGGGGTTTAAAAGGACTGCGGTATTAATTCGTTGCCTGCAAGCGTCCTGCGCGCTGTCTCTCCCGAACCTCTGCCTGTTGTGTAATCAGACCCTGAATCTGAGAATAGAGCTGTGCATTCTCGTTGTCTCGATCAGCAACAGTCACTACCAACGCATATGGTTCCTCTTCAAGAACATCAGGATGGTTCCATTCTCGGTCCTGCCGAATCACCACCACGAACCATTTTTCCTTGGGATTGCGTTTCCTGAACGTCCAGCGAGAAGACTGAACCGTGCCGCGGCTTCGTTGCTGAGCCGAAATATCGCGGTTAGATACAGCATCATCATTCCGGGATTCAACGTCAGTTTTACTAGCCTGATTAAAGTACTTTTGAACTTCATCCAAAGATGTCCCTTTCACAAGGCGGAAGCTGATCTGAGTGGCCAGATACTCGATTCTAGTCGTACGAACCGCTGGCGAATATGCAAGCGTTACGGTGAGTTCACGTGTGCTCAGGGTCTTTCGCAAGAAGTCTGCAGGCAAAGGCAACTCGAAGAACTGACACGAATCCTTTTCAATGCTTTGCTCCGAGATCAATACGACTGTGTTATCGGATGATCGGAATAGTTCCCCCTCATTTACTGCCCCGTAGCCAGCCACATCCCTTGCTACATCGCGGTGTAGCGTACTCTTGTCTTCTTTGTAGGCATTCCTGAAATTTTCAGAGAACGTCGTTGCAACCTCTTTGGGCAGGTAGGCCTGGTTTACCAGCATGGCACGGATCAAGTTAGCAGACGATGCGGGGTATTCGTTGAGCAGACGCCCAGCCAGATGTGTGATATATGGTGCAGCCAAGCTGGTTCCACTGACCTCCTTGAAAATCGTATTGCCTACGAACTCGTGGTTGAACGTTAGTACACCTAGCCCTCTCTCGATTTGCCGCCACTGACTATCTACATGCCTCATGGGACACGCCAAGTTGCCACCTGTTGCCACGAGGTCAGGCTTGAATGCCCCTTTAACAGAGGGTCCATGCCGAGTGAACGGTGATGGCTGGTTTTCGGATGCCGGTGAGAGCTGATAGATTTCAGGGAAGCGTTGTGTATCGACTGTGGCGTTATGCCGAGCAATGCTCCCTACTGTCAACACGGACATAGCGGGAGCAGGATCAATGATCGAGCTCTGTTCTGCCAGCAGGTACTCAGGGTACTCATCCCGCCAGCTATTAACCGGAACAGCTGGGTTCTCCGACCCACAGAAATTCCCGGTCGATACCACAAACAGGATATTATGTCTCCTAGAAAGAACATCAAGAATGTAAGCAAGACCTCGCACATGCATACCATCGTAGGGTGCATTGCTGTTCCCCAGCGAGAGATTGAAGATCCGGCAACCAAGCTCGACAAAGTGCTCTACAGCCTGGGTCAGCGAAGCCTCAAGAGAATGCTCGTTGTATACCGCATTACCGGTTTGAGGGCACTTCTTCATCACCTTACCGTTGTAGAGCCAGAACTGAGGCCGCCAGAAATTACCTTCATTGCAAGCTTCGACATCGCCGTATAGCACAACCCCAGCCACTGCCGTCCCATGACCTGCTAGATCCGTTTCTCCCTCTTCATCAACAAAGGAAGCGCTTTCAGCCATCGCGGGCCGCAAAAGCGGGTGGTTTGCGTTGATACCGCTATCAAGAATGCAGATTCGAGAGGCCCCAATTGTTGGGGATGGGATATCCCGGGGGAGTTCGTTGATATCTCTGTTCAGCTGTTGAACACTTATGCCTGTGGCAGGAATAAGATCGACCATACGAACATCGCGGTGATTCAGTAACAGCTGTGCTTGATCTGGTGTCACCATCACCCTATACATCACAAGGCTGTCCAGATTGATCCTATCGAGTCGCCTGATACCAGCCCCGTCGAGCCAACGCTCGAAGGCCGTGATTAAACGAATGCGGTTAGGATTGTTCGTAACCTCAACAGGCCAAAGCTCCACATCGAGCTTAAACTCTTCTGCCTGAGGCAAACCGAAATGGTTAAGTGCCCAGCTCATCCGATCTTCAGCAGACCATACCTCAATGCTCTCGATTGCCTCCAATATTTGCTTGTAGGTTAATGTAACACCTAAAACACCGAGCTTATTCAGATGGTCAGCGAACTGAATTAAGCCAATCTCCGTAGCAAACACCACACAAAGCTGCTTGTTCTCTTGACTAATGAATTCCAAGCCATGAGCGGTAAGATTGGTGAAGGTCAATGCACCCTCATATTTGAGCTTGAGGACGAAAGGGGAGTCGGCTGAAGAACCTATCTGCCTTTTTGCTTGCCCTTCTGCAGTCGCAAAGTAGGCATTGAGCCTCTGGCCGTGAGCACGTTTATCTGTGCGAGTTACAAAATGTGGAGGATTCTTGGTCCGACGTGGATTGTTCAAGACTTCCCTGGTAATACTAAGATGCTTGTAAGTCGTCACAACTTCTTCCTTGATAGCTGATATTTAGAACTTCCGGAGATTTTCCCGTGCTAGTGCACTTTTCAGTTCCTTGATGGTCAGGAACTCCTGTCCTCTAAGGATCATCCGCTTAGCTGCGCGTCGAATGACTCTCTCTATATCGGCGCCACTTTTTCCCTTAAATTCCTGTATTACTTCCTTATCGTCAATCTCAAACTGGCGCCGGATACCACGTAGCTTCAGGGTCAAGATATCTGCCAGCTGTTTTGTATCCGGAAGTGGAAACTCAATGGATTCATCAAATCGCCTCCAAATGGCCGAATCAAGGATCTGTTCGTGGTTTGTAGCAGCAAGAATCAGGCTGCTGCCTTCATACGAATCCATCATTTGAAGAACGGCATTCACTACCCTGCGTAGCTCTCCATGGTCTCCACTATCGCCCCGCTCTTTACCGATTGCATCAAACTCATCGAACAATGCAACCAGAGAATTCTGTGAGATGAAATCAAAAACTTTTCGAAGATTTGCCGCTGTTTCACCGAGAAAAGAGGAAACCAAGGCGTCCAATCGAACGATGGCTAACGGTCGATCAAGTTCAAAAGCTACGACCTCTGCAGCCAGCGTCTTCCCACATCCCGGCGGACCGAAGAAAATAACCTTAGTTGCAGGCTTCATCCCGTAGCTGCGCAAGACATCATCTCTCCGGTTTTCCTCCAGAATCTCCTCCAGAGCAACAGCGCTGCTGGGAGGAAGAATTACCTCATCAAGAGAGCGCTTGGGTGTCCAGATATCCAACAGTGGCAGACCGCGCTCTTTATCCATTGGAATGTCATAATGGACGCGATGGGTATTACTAGCGGCTCGCGAATTAACGTCTCCGCCGTATAGAATCTGTTCTAAGTCGTTTGCGAGGAGGTGGTGTTGTTTTTGGCGTTCATCTTCGATAACAGCCTGCGATGCACGACGAAATGCATCAGCATCGCCTATCGTGCCAGCTCGGAATAACTGCCGGAGAACCTTCCCATTCGCCATTTACTTGCCCACCATGTAACTAATTGTTTACTAAATGATTACTAGCAAAGCTTTTCACCCTGAACAGCTTGCAATAATCAAACTTGTATTTTGGATTACAAAAGGAAAAATACTATTCCTTTGCTCATGCATCTAATTATACTTGAAATTAACGCTCGCCTCACAAATGAATATCTTACTTGGGCGATGTGTAGCGGCTTGCACTCATAATCCCTTCGGGGCATTTACATCCGTCAAACTGGGCTCACATTAATTGATAATAAGCCGGGCCACCGACTCACATTAACTGCCTATAGGCGCAAATTAACTAACAACGAGCTTGCATTCATCTTGGCAGACTCACATTAATTGCCACTAAACCATGACCCAATAAGCTCGCAGAGAGTCGAGACATGCTGTATCCGCGGACGAGCAACTAGGCTTTAATGTAATGGTCAATGAGAACTGGCCATTACAAATGGGGCAGAAGCGCGTTTATATAGAGAGCATCTACCATTAACAGATCTAGGCTTAACACCACGTACAACGAGATGTCATCCGACCGCCATTTTCGCAGGTTGTATGTTCCTTTAAACCTAATGTAGGTCAACACAACAGATTATGTTTATGCCAAAAAATATTCTGTCGCTTTACCAATTTTTTCACGTCCGAGTATTCCAGCAGTAACCATATCATCAAGTTTTTGCTTTACCGTGTTGTAACTTACCCCCAGCAATCTTTCAGTCTCTCTCGCTGTAATCGTAGGTTTTTTTCGATGACGAGGCTCACCAGCAACAAAGCCTATAATTTTTTTCTCAATATCTTTTAAGCCAGAATACTGCTCGTCTAATTCATTCATTCGATATGCTGCACGCTCATATATAGACATAAATTCAGTAATAGCCCGATTGATAACACTTAACTGATACTTGATAAAATACGTTAAATCTAAGTTGTCATGCTCACAATCCAAATAGCTTTGGCCATATTGAATTGGCATTTTTTTCAATAATGCTGAAATCGTAATGTAACGGAATCCGGTATAGCCACACTTAAACATATACCAATAGAACAAAGCTCTTGCCACCCGACCATTACCATCAAAGAAGGGATGAACATAGCCGATCACAAAATGCAGAGTTATGGCCCGTATAACGGGATGAACCTTATCGTCAGTCGAGTTTAGCCAATTTGCTACCCGAGACAATAAGCGCTCGATAGCATCATGCTTTGGCGGCTGATGAACAGTTTCACCTGCAGAGTTAACCACAACCACATTATCTCGTACTCTAAATGCTCCCGATGTGTACTTTTTCTGATCTAGAGCCTGGGTGCCAACCTTGTGCAGCTCTTGTATCAACTCAATACTGAGCGGCTCATCTTTGAGGGCCCACGCAGCTTGCATCAAATCAAAGCTCCCTAAAATCATGCGCTCATCCTCTGTCCGAGGCTTACGCTTTTTCCTGAGCATTTCTTTTGCAAGAATAGTCGTTGTCGTGGCCCCCTCTAACTGACTACTAGATATCGCCTCATCATCAATTAAGTTGTTTTTTAAGTGCTCGAAATGCGCGCTCTCTCCTATCTGCTCAAGAATCCCAAGCATCGCACCATGAGTGGTATAGCAATCAATCTGCGATAAAACCCGACTAAACTCATGCAGGTTATTGAATCGGCAATTTGTAATAAAATCTGGGGATTGTAACAACGCTTGATTAACGGACTCAGGCAGATCGGGCGGTAATGGCTTATCTTCTAATGGCGCTAGATTTATTAATGCGTTATTTCGAGACAACCGCATTAGCCACCAGCAGTATTTGGCGTCTAAGCCAGACTTGACTCTGCGCCTAAATTCATTAAATGAATGGTACTCATCAAGCAGGTAAATGTAGTCCTTGTATTTATTGGGATCATCGCCCTGATTGCCAATCTCAAGCAAAACATCGCCTATCGTCTCAAAAGGACACTCAGGCGGAGCAAAATACTTACCAGACATAACTTTCATCTCAAAAAACAAATATATTGAGGCAAGATTGATCGAGTTAGTACAGTTTAGCCAGTTTTTGTTACATAGAACCTCAGTCTCAATCTTACTGTCATAACGTTCATATGCTTCATTGGACAAGTTTAGATAGGACAAACTTGCATAACAGGATGTAAACGGCCTTTTACACTAACGAACTAATGAGCAATAGCAATGTAGAATATAATTACTGAGATTAAGCCACGGAGCCACTAGCACCGTCTTTCGCCACCCGCTTATACAAACTGCTCGTCAATTGCCGACAGCATGGTGGCCAGTTCATCAGTACGGGCAAACACTGCTGTGGCAGACCAACGTTGACCACCAAATAGCATCGCTAAGCCAGGTTATAATGCAACTTGTACGCAAACGAACAATAGCCGTATTCTTTTATCAGTCTTGCAACGTTAGGTACATTTTCACGTAAGACCTCTGCAGCATCAAATGCTGGCATATCAAGCTTATTGGCATCGTTTTCGGTCTCTATTTCAATTAGGCATTTTCTTATCTCATCGAATGAAAAAAACGTTAACCCTATTGAGAAGTAGGGACCCGCAAAGTCCTTAATCACTTCTTCAGTACCTGATGCAATGATGTAAGTTAGCCCTTCTCCTGTCGCAAAATACTCACCAAAACCGATAATGTTCTGCTTCATAACGCCTCCATTATTAAAAATAATGATCATCTGTATTAGTGTACTCATCAATCACATTGTTCGCTTAACTCACAAATTCAACAACTGAATCTCCCGTCTCAGGAACCAACATCTTCATGATTTTCATTGATTGCGGGGACAGCAAAAACTGATGCTGCTTAAAATTAGAACTCGAAAACGTCAACAGATCTCCATCGAGGGGAAAACCTCTCATATAAAGAAACTCACGATCCCACTAGTCATGTAAGCAACTTACGAATCTGGCCCCAACTTCGCAGCGCCATAACAGATTAAGGCAATGGCTCCCCCCATAAACAATTGCTTTTTACATATTCAATAGTGAATTGATGTATCTACTAAGCCCTGAAGGATCCCCTCATAAATCAGCCATAGCATAGCCATATTTGAGCAACTGATTGGCGAATAATACCCAGGCCGCCAGCAATTCTTTCTCCGTGATTTGATAATCAGGCCGCCTGAGTACCTCCAATCCCAAGCGAATCGTTGAGAGTACCGTTCGATGCCCAATGGTATTGGCCTGAAAATGCTTATCCCAGCCCTGTTGCTGTGCGTGTAAACCAACTAGCCACAACAGGCATTGAACCATCA